>NZ_JBEZLR010000147.1:0-18256 GCF_040652275.1 Streptomyces sp. NPDC048275 | reverse complement strand
GGTGCGGTGCCAAGTCGCATGCCCGGTTCGGGAAGCGGCTCCGGGGAAACGGGCCGGTCGAAAGACCGGAACCGCGCCCCGGGCCGACTTCACCAACCTGCTCGGGGACGTTGGGGCGTTGTGACCAGGCGCCTCAGCTGGCCATTGAGCGTTGCAGGTGGCTACTCAGGCACTCAGTGATGGCCCCATCTAGCCGAACTCTGCATGGATATCCGGCAGTTGATCGTGTTGCCATCAGAGGTTCGCTACTGGTCGGCCCCCGGCATCCGGACGATTGCGGTCCCTCGCTCCAGGTCCACCGTTGTCCGGTTCGGTGGCGCTCCGTCCTCTTCGTCGTCCCGCATCAGCAGGGCCGACTGCCGCTCCTTGAGTTCGTTCTGCTTCCCCGGCGAAAAGCTCGCATGCAGCTGCTCGAACCCGGTCGCGGATATCTGGCCCTGCCGGACGCTGTTCCGCCACGGCAGCAGTCCGGCCCGCCCGGCACGGAGAAACAGCTGATCTGCGAAGGCCACGACGGTCAGCAGGATGACCAGTCCGGGCAAGGTCATGAAGACGGCGAATCCCATGCCCCCAGTATCCGGGCCCGGGGGTGATTCCGGCAGGGCCAACGGCATTGCCAGCTGTGATGCTCAAGGTGGCCAGCTGAAGCGCGTAGTCGCCACATCCGTGTACGGAAGTTCACCGGGAATCTCCACGACTCTACGCCGGACCCTCACTCGACAGTGTCCGCATTTCAGCAGGTCACAGCATTCCGTCGGTTGCCCGCAAGCCGGACTTCCGCTGGAAGCCAGGTTGGAGATCGAGCAGCCCGCGCGATCAACCGAGTGGGGGCCGTGACGAATGGGTTCGGTCCCGCCGTAGGCCCTGAGCGGTGTGCGGCGGATCCGACCGGCCGTAGTTCCTACGCTTTTCCGTTCCCATCACTGGAGCTGCCTGGCCACTTCCCGGGCGAACAGCCCGGTGCCCGAGCCGATGTCGGCGATCCGGTCGGTGGGGCCGAGCCGCAGCACTTCGGCGATGCGGCCGGACATCCAGGGGACGTAGTTGGGGTCGTAGACCCAGTGCTCGTCGTACTCGGCTGCCAGCCCCTCGTAGTGCCCCCGCATGTCGCGCTGCTCCACGATCCCCCTTGCGTCTTGCCCATGTCCCCGGTGGTGCCGTACCGGACCCCACAGGTTATCGCGCGTGCCGGTACGTCAACAGGGCGTAATCGGACGGGGATTGGGCGTCGATCAGCTCTTTGTGGGAGGCCGGTACACCTCAGCCCAGATCGTCTCTTCCGGGGCGTTGCGGCGTGGTGTGACCCCCCACGCATCGGCGAGGCCCGCGACCAGCAGCAGGCCCCGACCTGACTCGGCGTCGTGCGGGGAGGGTTCGGGGAGCCGCTCGGTGCGGATGTCGGACACTTCGAGGTACTGGGTTTCGTGGTGGCGGTCAGTCGGACCTCGAAGTCCCTTCCGGGGATGCGGCGTGGCGTACGGCGTTGGCGACGAGCTCGGCGGTGATGAGCGTCAGGGTCTCGTTGGCGGTGGAGTTGTAGTTGGGACACCAGACGTCCAGCCGGTGCGACACCAGTCGGTGGTCGAGGCGTGCGCCGCGCATGGTGGCCGAGGTGGCCTCGGGACGCGCGGTCGCCGGGCAAGTGCCCAGCCCGTCACCGGGATACAGGATTCCGCGACCCGGTCATGCGCGACGTTCTTCAAAGCCCTTGGGGAAACAACCAACCCCACCAAACCCGGCCCAGCAGCCGTGAGTTGGGGCGCCACTCGTTCGGGTGACGGGAGCGTCGGACGGTGGGGCGGGTGGGGTACGGTCGCCGCACATAACCGCAGACAGAGAACGGCCCCCGGCAGGACGGCAATCCCGGCGAGGGCCTGACCAACCAGGAAGAGAAGACCTTCCCGATGGCTGACCCGCAGTCTAACGCGGCCCTGCCCGCGCACCCGTTGCCCGCGCCCCCGGCGCTCCCTCCGGACGCGCCCCGCGCCGGTGTCCTCCACGTACGGCATCGCCACACCGAGCGCTACACCGTCGTCGGCAACCATCTCGCCCAACACCCCCGCCTGTCCGCTACGGCGATCGGCATCGGCGTCCATATCCAGTCCCTCCCCGATGGCGCGCCGGTGACCATCAAGGCGCTCACCGCGCGCTTCTCGGAGGGTGAGGTGACGATCGGCAGGGAGCTGCGGGAGCTGGAAGCGGCCGGGTACCTTGTCCGTCGCCGGGTGCCGCTCGGGGGTGGCCGTATCGCCACTCGGACGTTCTTTCTCGATCATCCGGGGGCTGTACGGGCCTCCGTGCGCGGGAGTGGATCGCGGGGCGCCGCCTCTATCTCCATCTCCGTGACCCCCGCGGCCGGGAGGGCGCGCGAGTCCGACGCCGCATCTGTGCCCGTACCCGTTCCTTCGCTCGAGCCCGCGTCGGTGGCCGGGGCCGGGTCGGTGGAGGTCCCGCGGTCCGCTGAGGTGCCAACTTCCGTACGTACGCGATCTGCTGACGCGGAACCCGTTACGTTGCCCACCGGTCCGGCGGCCGATCTGCTGGCCCGTCTGCGCCTCGCCGATTCGCGGCTGCTGCTGTCCACGCGGGACGTTCAGCGGCTCGTGCCCGCCGTCGAGAACTGGCTCGCCCGCTCCGCCACGCCGGAACAGATCACGCGGACCCTCACTGCGAGCCTTCCATCCCTGGCCGTACCCATGCACCACCCCGCCCGCCTTCTCGAATACCGTCTGACCACACTCCTGCCGCCCCCACTGCCGACAGCACCACCGCGTACGGCGACGGTGACGCCCCCGCTCCGGCCTGCGCCGCTGGCCACCTGCGAGGGATGCGAGCGCGCCTTCCGTACGCACGATCCGCATGCCCTCTGCCGCGACTGCCGCGCTGACGCCGCCCACTCGGTGGCTTGAGCCGACGTCGACAGGCTCGGGCCACCCCATACGTGACAGCCTTTAGGTTTGCGCCAATTCCTTGATGCCGCGGATTTCGTGTATCGCGGGCGTATCGAAAATCGGATACGCCACCGCAACGGCCCTGCGTCTCCAATGGGGGCATGAGCCGCAACGCATCCCTGTCAGCACCGTCCCGCCGCACGCGCAGGATCGTGCTCCTCGGCCTGGCGATCCTCGGTATGGCGAGCGCCGCGTTCGTCGTGCGGGGGCCGCTCATGATGGCCGCTCCGAGGTGCATGGCCGGGCGGTGGCACGGCTGCTTCGACACGTTCAACGGGGTGGTGCTCATGACGTTGGTCGCGCTGCCGTTGGCCGTGCTGGTGGTGTGGGTTCTGGCGCGCTGTCGGCGTGCCGTCGGCGGCACATCGGCGTGGCGGATGTCGCTGGCCGAGGTGGGCATGGTCCACGGGACGGTGCCGTTCCTGTGGATGACCATGATGCCGGGCGGCGGGGCCGGTGTCGTCCCCGCCCGGGTGAGCCTCGTACCCCTGCGGGACCTGGTCACGATGGGGCCGCTCGGGATCGTCGGCAACCTGCTGGTCTTCGCGGCGCTGGGGTTCTTCGCCCCGATGCGGTTCGCGGCGACGGCGTCCGTGCCGCGGATCCTGGCGCTCGGGGCGGGCTGCTCGGTCCTGGTCGAAACCGCACAGTACGTCCTGCGGCTCGACCGGGTGTCCTCCGTGGACGACGTACTGGTCAACACCGCCGGCGCCGTGCTGGCCGCGCTGGCGTCGCGCCGCTGGTGGCGCACTACGGCGGAAGCGGCGTCGGGCCGGCCTCGCCCCGCGCCGGCACCGGCAGGCTGAGTCGAGTGTCCGGTGTGTACACGTCTTCGGATACGTCGGCGATATGCCGTGCTGCTTAGGCTTCAGACATGCGCGTACTGATCGTGGAGGACGAGCCCTACCTGGCCGAAGCCGTCCGTGACGGTCTACGCCTTGAGGCGATCGCCGCCGACATCGCCGGCGACGGCGACTCCGCCCTGGAACTGCTCAGCGTCAACTCCTACGACCTCGCCGTCCTCGACCGCGACATCCCCGGCGCCTCCGGCGACGAGGTCGCCCGGCGCATCATCGCCTCCGGCAGCGGCATCCCGATCCTCATGCTCACCGCTGCCGACCGGATCGACGACAAGGCTTCCGGGTTCGGGCTCGGCGCCGACGACTACCTCACCAAACCGTTCGAGCTGCGGGAGCTCGTCCTGCGGCTGAGGGCGCTCGACCGCAGACGCGCGTACGCCCGGCCCCCGGTCCGCGAGATCGCGGGCCTGCGGCTCGACCCCTTCCGCCGGGAGGTCTTCCGCGACGGACGCTACGTCGCGCTGACCCGTAAGCAGTTCGCCGTCCTTGAAGTCCTCGTCGCCGCCGAGGGCGGGGTCGTCAGCGCCGAAGAGCTGCTGGAACGGGCCTGGGACGAGAACGCCGACCCCCTCACCAACGCCGTCCGCATCACCGTCTCCGCACTGCGCAAACGGCTCGGCGAACCATGGATCATCGCCACGGTGCCCGGCGTCGGCTATCGCATCGACACGCGACCGGAGGCCGGGCGCGAGGGAGGAAACCGTGGATAGAGCGCCTGGGTTGAGCGTTCGCTTCAAGCTCACCCTCAGCTACGCCGGATTCCTCATGCTCGCCGGCGTCCTGCTGCTCGCGGCGGTGTGGGTGTTCCTCCTGCGGTACGTCCCCGACCGTGCGCTCATCGTCTCCGCCGACACCGCCACCCATGGTGTCTTTCCCATCCGGTCCAACCTCCTGCGCGTCTTCGCTCCGAGGGCAGCCGCAGTTCTGGCGTTCCTGCTGGTGCTCGGCCTCGTAGGAGGGTGGATCCTCGCCGGCCGGATGCTCGCACCACTCACGCAGATCGCGGATGCGGCACGGATGGCCGGGAACCGGTCGCTGTCCCACCGCATCCGCATGAAGGGCCGCCAGGACGAATTCCGTGAACTCTCCGACGCGTTCGACTCGATGCTCGAACAACTCGAGTCCCATGTCGCCGAGCAGCAGAGGTTCGCCGCGAACGCCTCCCACGAACTGCGCACCCCCCTAGCCATCTCGCGGACGCTCCTCGACGTCGCCCGCAAGGACCCCACGCGGGACCGGGGCGAACTCATCGAACGCCTGCACGCGGTCAATACGCGGGCGATCGACCTCACCGAGGCCCTCCTGCTGCTCAGCCGCGGCGACCGCGGAAACTTCACCCGCGAGAGCGTCGACCTCTCCCTCATCGCCGAAGAAGCCGCCGAAACGCTGCTTCCCCTCGCCGAACAGCGCCGGATCACGCTCGACGTCACCGGCGGGGCGGCCCGGACCAGTGGCTCCGCGGAGCTCCTGCTGCGGATGGTGACGAACCTCGTCCAGAACGCCATCGTCCACAACCTCCCCGCCGGCGGCGCCGTCACGGTCCACACCGAGGCGCACGGCGACACGAGCGTGCTGCGGGTCGAGAACACGGGCTCTCGGCTCCCACCGGAACTGGTACCGACCCTCACCGAACCCTTCCGGCGCGGAACGGAACGCGTACGCACCGACGAACACGCCGGCGTAGGCCTCGGCCTGGCCATCGTGCACAGCATCGTCCGCGCCCACGACGGGACCCTCGACCTCGCCCCCCGCCCCGCCGGAGGTCTCCTCGTCACGGTCCGGCTTCCCGGCACGCCGTAGGAATCGTCCCCGAGCGGGGCTCACTGCATGTGCGGATGGAGCAGGCGGTGGCAGCGCAACAGAGTCATCACTGTTCACGCCAAGCGGGGTGGCCACTCTGAGTGACGTGATCCAGGAAACTGCCTGCTCCGAGTCCCAACCAGGCAAACGCTTCCGCAACTTCAGCGTGCAGCTGTCTTCCACCCCTCGCGGAGCCCGCCTCGCGCGTCTGCCGGCAATGGAGCAACTGTGCGCCTGGGAGCTGCTGTTTGACCCGGCCTGCCAGGTCGTGGGCGAGTTGACTGCGAACGCGGTCACCCACGGTCGGGTGCCAGGCAGGGACCTCCGGCTGTCGCTGTACGTCATCGCGAACACGCTCCGCATCGAGGTCACCGACACGGCGGGGGACCGGCCCCTCAACCACAGGCCGAGATCCAGAGCAGAGGTCCCGTTGCCCGGCCAATGAGGTGTTGCCATCCTGATTCTTGCTGGTCAGCGGGGCTGGCGTGTCGTTTCAATGGGGTGCTCGTGCTGGTCAGGGAGGAGATCGGTAGCACGTGATCGTCCGTCAGGGGCGTCTTCCGCGCTTCCCGGGTGCGGGTCTCGGCTTGCTGCGTAGCTTCTGCGCGGGAGGGATCTGCATCGTGGACGTGCTGACGTGGACGGTCGAGCGGCGGGTGCGGCTGGCGGAACGCGCCGAGTTGCTGCGCAAGGAACTGGCGGAGATCGACGCGGAGGTGGCCCGGCTGGAGGCTGCCGAGGTGGTGTTCGGGCAGTGGGCGGAGGCGACCGACGGTGGACGGCGGCCGTCGGGCATCGTGGAGCCGGAGCCGGAGCCGGAGCCGGAGCCGGAGCCGGAGCCGGAGCCGGAGCCGGAGCCGGAGCCGGAGCGGGTGGTGGCCGGTCCGGGTGCGGGTGGGATGCGGCTGGTGCCGGACCGGGCCGAGGGCTTGGGGGTGGAGGTCCTGTCCCCGGAGTACCGGCGGATCATGGAGATCGTTGCCGGTTCGGGCGGGCCGGTGATGGCCAGGGATGTCGCGATCGCGCTGGGCCGGGACACGACGCCGGCGAAGGTGGAGCCGGTTCGCGGGCAGCTGCGCAAGCTCGCCGACCGGGGCTGGATCTCCCGGACCGGCGCGGGCCGTTATCTTCCGCGCTGACAGGCCAGGACGGCGGCGGACCGGCCGATTCCGGCCGTAACAGGAGGGCCCCCGGCGGGAGTTGGTGCGTGTGTGAAGACCCACCGCCCCGCCGAGGGCTCTCAGGAAGCTGTCTATCAGGTTCGCCTCCCGCTGTCGAAGCGGACCATCGATCTCGTCGCCGGCCTGATACGCGGACGACGCAAGGAGCTGGGCTCCCGCTGGCGCAAGCTCACCCCGGGCACCCAGGCGGTCGTCGTGCTCGCCGTGCTCCGCCACGACCAGCGCCTTTCCGACATGGCCGGCGGTAACGCCGTCGCCGCTTCCACCGTGCGTCGCTGGGTGAAGGAAGCGATTGAGCTCCTGGCTGTGCGAGCCCCGCGTCTGGACCGGGCACTGAAGAAGATCGCCCGCAGCGAAGGAGTCGTGGTCCTGCTGGACGGCACCCTCGTCCGTACACGCCGCCGCACCGGGGCGGACAACCGGAAGAACTTCTCCGGCAAGCACAAGATTCATGGCCTGCTGTTTCTCGCGCTGACCAACGAGAAGGGCAACCTGATCTGAATCTCCGCGGCCAAACCCGGCCGCTCCAGCGAGATCACCGCCGCCCGCCACAACAAGATCACCGGCCATCTGCGTGCGGCAGGACTCGGCGCCCTGGCCGACCTCGGGTTCGTCGGCCTGGACGACGAACCCGACGGCCCGGTGGTCATCACCGGCCGCAAGGCCACCCGCAATCACCGCCTCACCGACGCGGAGAAGGAAGCGAACCGCCTGCTCAACCGCGAACGCGCCGCCGTCGAGCACGGCTTCGCGAACCTGAAGTCCTGGCGCTTTCTCACCAAGATCCGCATGAACGCCCGGCACGCGACCACCCTCCTGCGGGCCCTGCTCGTCCTCGCGAACACAGAAATCCACCGGTGACAGACGATCTCCCACGGAAGATCACGCCCCTGACCGGCGTGAGTACATCACCGCAGGCGCACACCAGCCCCGTGACCTGCGAAGTCAGAATGGAAACTTCTCAATGCCCTTACCCGGATGACTTCCTGAGGATTAATCAGCGCCCGCACTCGGCGTGGGCTACGTCACGTCATCTGGCTGTTACGCCGACTGGGTGGCTGGTGTCTTGATGTCGAGTCCATGAGCGACTGACGTGATCACGTCTAATTTGATTCAGGGAAGAGTGGGCAGCGCTGAAACTGATGAGGATGGCGCAAGCAGCTGTCGTCACCGCAGGGGCGGCCTTCGCAGGCCTGGGCCCCGTTACACCCGCCTCGGTGCGGCTGAGGTGTACTGCGCTGCCGTCTGCGCTGCGCCTTCGCACCAAGGTCACCCGCGGCGCCGGCAGCCCTGCCGCAGCCCTCGCGATGGTGTTCAAACTCGTCGAATCCGCCCAGGCCCGCCGGCGGGCAATCCGCGGAGCCCACCTCGTCGCCCTGGTCCGCACAGGCGCCAAGTTCGAATACGGCGTCCTGGTCGAACGCGCGGAGACCGCCACCGCCTGATCACGCCTCACCCGAACCGCAACTCTGGACAATTGCTCGGCCAGAGCTCCGCTCATGAGTCCTGTCTGACCCGCTGTCACCAACCACCGCACGCATCCCGGGGGAACCTCAGGATGTAGCATCCAGTCCGAATTGTCCAAGATCATTAACCGTCGACATCCAGGTCGACTTGACGAGAGGGAAACGGTGCGCAGAACCGCACTTCCTACTATCGCGGCCGCATTGGGGCTGGCGCTGCTGCCACTGCAGCCCACCTCGGCCGCCGAGGTGCAGTCCGCCTCAGCCGCCGAGGTGCCCGACCAGCCTTGGTCCGAAGGCACGATCGAGGCAATCGGCCCCGGCACATATGAGTCCGCGGGCAAGAGCTTCAGCATCCCTGAGACCGACGTATCGGGGGGCCTGATGGGCCGCTCCCACAGGGTCGTCGCTCAGCTCCAGGGCATCTCGCAGCCGCAGGACGCCCCCACCAACCGGTCGGACCTCGGTGTGTTCGGCCCGAGCTGGGAAGCCGAGTTCCTCGGCGGCGAGCTCAACCGCAAGCTGACTCAGGGCTCGGGCTCGATCACGACGGCGGACCTGGCCGGCGCGGCGCCCACCCGCTACGACCTGACCGACTCCGTCGCCGGTCCCAACGGCGGCAGTGTCAACACCTACACGGCCGCCGACGGCTCCAAGCTGGTCGAGACCATCAAGTGGGACGACCTCGCCGGTACGCTGAAGACGACCGTCGTGGAGACGCTGAACATCGACCTGACGACGCCCGTCGAGGGCGACGACGTCCCTGTCGATGCGCTGGGCAACCCGATCCCTGCGGCCGCCCTCAAGCCCTCATACACGTACAAGCAGGTCGGCGGCGGCGGCGACAACTGGCGTGTGACGGCCGCGGGCAATGTGGCGTACAAGCTGACCACGGTCTCCTACGACAGCATCGGCCGCGTATCCACCATCAACTGGCCCCAGACGCCAGCGACGCCGGCGGAGTCGTACAAGGTCAACTACGCCACCACGACCACCGCTTCCGGTGGAACCCTCGGTGACTTCACGGGCCGGGTGAAGGGCATCACCCGCACCTCCGGGCAGACCGTGGAGACCCTGGCCAGCTACTCCTACGACGGCTCCGGGCTGCTGCGCAAGGTCACCAACCCGACCGCGGGCACCGACCTGAACACCTACACCTACGACACCAACGAACGGCTGGCCAGCGTAGCCACCCCCGTTTCCACGTGGGAACTGAACTACGTCGGTGACGCCGCCGCTCCGGATGCGGTGCAGACTGCCGGTTCCACCCCTGGTTCTCCTACTGTGGCCGACAACCCGTGGTACTGCGACCACGCCATGAGGTGGGTCTGGCGGCAGTACGACAGCTGCTGGGCGTTGCGCGTCGCTCACTACGGCTGGCGTACTCCGGCGTGGAAGCAACTCCCCAACAGCCGCTATGTTTTGGGCATCACCCACGACCACTGCACCAACTCGCTGGACAGGCCGTTCGGTTTCGACTTCCGCACCGCGTGCGACGCGCACGACTACACCTACGGAGTCATAGGCAACTTCTACAAGGGCAACGGACTCGCCCACATGACCCCAGACAAAAAGTGGAGCAGCGACGCCGAGTTCCACTCACTGCTCACCAGGCAGACCTGCCCGCGTTACTCTTGGCCTGCCCGGCGTACGTGCGAACGTATTGCCAATATCTACTACTGGGGCGTCAGGTGGGGCGGGGACCCGAAGAGGGGCGCAGACGCGACCACCTGATCGCTCAGTTGTCTCGGCCTGCTGAGCGTTAGGGCCTTCCAAAAGAAGGGCCCCGGGGCCGGGCGGTGCGAGAACCCCTCGCCGCCCGGCCCCTTTTCGCGGCCCGCGCACCCACAGCACCCTTCCCCCTGCTGAGCGTCAGGGCCTTCCGGAATAATGACCCCGGGGTCGGGCGGTGCGAGAACCCCTTGCCGCCCGGCCCCTTTTCGCGGCCCGCGCACCCGCACCATCCTTCCCCCTTGCATCACTTCTCGGTGGAGTAATCACACATGACCCGACACAGACGAGGCATAATCGCCGCCGCGGCGGCTGCCCTCGTGTTCATCGCGATACCGGCGGTGGCCGCACCCACACCTCCCGACAACAGGGAGGACATTGCCGCGCAGACCGACCCCGTCGACGCGCCGCTGCGCGCGAAGACGCGAGGCGGCGGGAGCGTCCGCGTCAATGTCGTCACCAAGAGCCGAGGGGACCTGGACAGCGCCGCGACCGCCGGCAACAGGGCGCAGTCCTTCGACAAGCTGCCGCTGGTCACGCTCAAGGTCGACAAGGGCGGCCTGGACAAGCTGGCCGCCAACCCGCGCGTGGTCAGCGTCACCGAGGACATACCGGTGCCGCCGACGCTGAACGAGAGCGTCCCCCTGATCGGCGGCGACAAGGCCGTCGCGGCGGGCAAGACCGGCGCGGGCACCGCGATAGCCATCCTCGACACCGGCGTCGCCACCAAGCACCCGTTCTTCGGCAACCGGGTCAAGACGGAGGCGTGTTACTCCGTCAGCGACGACAGCTACGGCGCTACCAGCCTCTGCCCCGACGGCACCACCGAGCAGGAGGGCGCCGGCAGCGCGAACTCCGAAGCGGGGCCGTGCGCCACGATGGGCGACGTCTGCTCCCACGGCACCCACGTCGCCGGGATCGCCGCCGGCAACGGAGCCGGCATCAGCGGCGCACCCGTACGCGGTGTCGCCCCCGGCGCGGACCTCATCGCCATCCAGGTGTACTCCCGGTTCGACTCCGAGGACTACTGCGGAGCAGGGGCCAGCCCGTGCGTGCTCAGCTTCACCAGCTCCCAGATCAAGGGACTGGAGAAGGTGTCCGCGCTGAAGGCGGCCGGAACCAACGTCATCGCCGCGAACCTGTCCCTCGGTGCGGGACGCTGGACCTCCGAATGCGACTCCGACCCGCGCAAGGTGATCATCGACACCCTGCTCACGCGGGGTGTCGCCACCGTCGTCGCGGCCGGCAACAACGGCTACACCGACGCGGTCAGCGCCCCCGGCTGTGTGACCTCCGCCGTCACGGTCGGCGCCACCACCGACGCCGACCAGCTGGCCACCTTCACCAACCGCGGCCCGCTGCTGGACTACTTCGCCCCCGGCACCAACATCGTCTCCTCCGTTCCCGGCGGCGGCTACGCCTCCATGAACGGCACCTCCATGGCCGCCCCCCACGTGGCCGGCGCCCTGGCGATCCTCCGGCAGGCGTTCCCTGCCGAGAACATGACGGACCTTCAGTTGCGGCTGACCAACGCCGGTAAGGCCATCACCTACACCGGCGGCAGCACCACCCGTATCGACGTCGGCAAGGCGGTCGGCGGACCGGCACCGGAACCCGCACCGGACCCCAAGCCCCGTCCCACCAAGGTCATCAACGAAAAGGCGTACGCCATCCCCGACGCGGGAATCCTCGAGGCGCCGATCACGGTGTCCGGCGTCCCCGGCAACGCCTCCACTGCGATGAAGGTGGCCGTGAAGCTCACCCACGAGTCGCGCGGTCAGATCAGGATCGATCTGATCGCCCCGGACGGCCAGAGGTACCCCGTCAAACCGCTGTCGTCGGAAGGCGGCGGCACCCTCGACGCCATCTACGTCGTCGACGCGGGCACCGCCCCCGCGAGCGGCACCTGGAAGCTGAACATCAAGGACACCATCACAGGCTCCACCGGCACCCTCACCTCCTGGTCCCTCCTGTTCGCCTCGTCGGGTGGGGAAACCGAAGCCTCCTTCGAGAAGTCCGGGTCCTACTTCATCGACAAGGCCAACGGCACCCTCACCTCGCCGATCACCGTCGACGGGTTCACCGGCAAGGCCTCGCGCCTCCTGCGCGTGTACGTGGGTGCCACGCACGAACGGATCGGCGACCTGAAGATCGACCTGGTGGCCCCCGACGGCCGTTCCTACAGCATCAAGCCGGCGACCCTGACGGAGCCCGCCGGCACCCTCAGCGAGACCTACACGGTCGACGCCAGCAACTCCCCGGCCAACGGGACTTGGAAGCTCCTCGTCTCCGACGTCGTCGACGGTTCCAGAGGATTCCTCACCGCATGGTCGCTGGGGTTCCCGTCGCTCGAGAACCAGACCAGCCGCGCGATCCCTGACGGCGGATCCGTCGATGTGCCAATCACCATCATGGGCTTCCCCGGTAACGCGTCCAGGGAACTCAAGGTCCATGTGGAGGCCCAGCACGAGTGGCGCGGCGATGTGAAGATCGAGCTCCTGGACCCGAACGGCAAGGCGTATCTGGTGAAGCCGACTTCGGGGACGGACACCGGCCAGACCATCAGGAAGACCTACACCGTCGACGCCAGTACGTCCCCGGCGTCCGGCACATGGAAGCTCCGCGTCTCGGACGTCTTCACGAGCTCCACAGGCACCATCAACAGCTGGACGCTCGCCTTCTGACGCCCCCGGCTCGAAATGAACCGGCCGCCGCCCGGGGAGGGCGGTGGCCGGTCACGCATGCCAGGGAGCGCGTCACTTGCGGTCCGGCAACCGGTTCGGTTCACGTCCTTGAACACACCGCAACCGAAGGCGAAGGGATGCCTGCGGCCCTTGGCCCGGCGCGGGTCAGGCACTGCCCCGAGACAGTCCCAGCAGGCCCGGGTGGTCCTCGGGCGTGGGAGGCCGGGCAGCGGAGAGCCGGCGACCTTGCCGGTCTTGCGGTCGGTGCGGCGGCGCTTGATCTGGACTGCCTGGCGGGCGCCGGGGAAGAGCAGGTTACTAACGGTGGCGACCTTGATTCGGCGGATCTCGGAGCGGCCGTGGCCGCTGTCCCGGGTGCGGCTCTGGAGCGGAATTTCCTTCCAGGGCAAGCACTTGAGCTGCTTGCGCAGCTTCTTCTGGTTGCCCTTGACGATCGCGATGTAGTGGGCCCGGCGGCCCAGGAGGTATCCGGCATGCTCGCGCTGGGTGTGGAGCGCGTCGCTGGTGACCACGGTTCCGGCCAGGTTGGCGACAGTGTCCAACAGCGGCTGGAAGCAGGTGGTCTCGCCGGTCTTCTCGCCCACGTCGAGCTGGGCCACGACCAAGCCGGACGTGTGCTCCAGGGCGGCGAGCAGGTGGACCTTGCGGCCGCTGGCCTTGGCCGCGCCGCGCAGGCTCTTCCCGTCCACGGACAGCCCGCGCAATCCGGAGCTCTCGGGGCGGCGGTCGGCGAGCCAGCCGCCCACGGCCCGGTCCAGAGCGTCGCCGTCGACGCGGGCCAGCAGCCGGCGGACCGTCGCCTCCGCCGGCACCAGCCGCCGCGGCAGTACCGGATCAGGCTGCACGCCGAACCGTTCCAGCACCTGCGGTGGTGCGTCCACGATCCACTCGCCGACCGCGAGTAGTGAGGTTGCCCCGGCCAACACCGCACACGCGGCCAGCGCGAGCACGACGGCCAGGGCGTGCCGCACCCCGCGCGGGTCGCGGGGATCTGGCACCTCGGCCAGCCGTTCCAGCAGGCCCGGCACCTCCTGTCGGCGTACACGTGAACGTCCCCACCCGCGTACGGATGAACGCGGCCAGTTCCTGATGCACTGAGGGATGCTGCTCGGCACTCTGCTGCTTGGTCGGTGTAGGTGCAACTCGGCGCGTTCCGCCAGCCGCCCCCGCCGCTCGACCGTCCACGTCAGCACGTCCACGATGCAGATCCCTCCCGCGCAGAAGCTACGCAGCAAGCCGAGACCCGCACCCGGGAAGCGCGGAAGACGCCCCTGACGGACGATCACGTGCTACCGATCTCCTCCCTGACCAGCACGAGCACCCCATTGAAACGACACGCCAGCCCCGCTGACCAGCAAGAATCAGGATGGCAAGACCTCAATGTGCCACCATCACCCTCACCCGTTCCAGCACGGTCGCCGCCGGGGTCTACGCCCCGGGCCATCAACACCTTCCTGGCCGAGGTCGCCGCCACCGGCGCCCAGTTCCTGGCCCGCTGCAAGTCCACCCGCCGACCGCCCCTGCTGCGGGCCCTGTCCGACGGCTCCTACCTATCCCGATTCGGGGAGCTGACGGTACGCGTCATCGAGGCCGACATCGTCTGCGTCCTGGCGGACGGCACCCACGTCGGCGGGCGCTACCGCCTGGCCACCACCCTGCTGGACCCCGTAACCGACCCCGCCGAGCGTCTGACCAGGCTCTATGCCGCGCGTTCAGAGATCAGGGCCCGTCGACTGACTGCACAGGATGTTACGGATCGGCTGACTCCGCGCAACGACGTCGAAACAGATGAACCGCAAAGTGAAGGCGCAGAGTGAGCCTCTGTCGTCCGCCGGCACAACCAATCCTGGCGTGACTCGACGGAGGTGCCGCCTGCCCGCAGGCAAGGGCATCGCCGCTTCCACATCCCTCCTGAATGTTGAAGGCGAGGCACCATGTTCAAGATCGTCCTGCTTGTCGGAAATCCAAAACCCGGGTCGAGGACCCTGCGCGTGGCCCATGCTCTGGCGGTCCGGTTGATGGGGGAGCGTCCCTACGCGATCGACACCATCGAGCTGGCGGACCATGCGAAGGAGCTCTTCGAGTGGCCGTCGGCGACGATGGACCGGCTCGCTGCGGCCGTCGTGAGCGCCGACGCGGTGCTGGTCGCGTCGCCGACCTACAAGGCGACGTACACCGGGATGCTGAAGAGCTTCCTGGACCGCTTTCCGGCCCGGGGCCTCAGTGGTGTGGTGGCGATACCGGTGATGACCGGGGCGGATCGCGGCCACTCGATGGCGCCTGACGTCAGCCTGCGTCCGCTCCTGGTCGAGCTTGGTGCCCGGGTGCCGACGCAGTCGTTCTACTTTGTCACCAGCGACATCGACCAACTCGACGACATCGTCGCGGCGTGGGTCGAGAACAACGCGGCGACCTTGCGGAGCCTGCCGCGCCTGGTGTGTCGCGAGGACGCTGCCACCGTCTCCGCCGGTGTCGGCGAGGGGGCTTCGCGATGAGCGCCGGCACCGCCGACCACCTGGTCCGGACGTTGGCGGCCGGGGATGCAGAGGCGGGCCGCACCCTGCGCCACGCCGTAGGCCACTACGCCTCCGGCATCACCGTCATCACGGCGCAGGACGAGTTCGGCCCGGTCGGGTTCACCTGCCAGTCCTTCTACAGCGTCTCCCTCGAGCCGCCGATGGTGTCGTTCAGCGTGATGCGCTCCTCCACCACCTTCCCGCGCATCCGCGAGGTCGGGCGCTTCTGCGTCAACGTCCTCTCGGCGCCGCAGTCGCGACTCTCGGACCAGTTCGCGACCAGGGGATCGGACAAGTGGAGCGGGGTCGAGTGGCGCCTGACGGGCGCGGGCAATCCCGCCCTGGCAGGCGCGCTCACCTGGATCGACTGCGATCTGCGCGATGTCCATGACGCAGGTGACCACCACATCGTCACCGGCCAGGCCCACACCCTGGGCGTCGCCCAGCACACCGACGAGCCGTTGCTCTACTTCCAGGGGTCCTACCGCCACCTTCGGCAGGCCTGATCCCGCCTCCTTATCGCGCCCGCGTCGGCGCTGGACTCGGCACGTCCTGACGTGCCGGAGCTTTTCCGCACACCCTTCCCAGGAACGGATGCACCCAATGCGCAAGGAACTGGTCCTTAACGGATTCCATATGAACGCGGTCACCCACATGTACGACGGTGGGTGGCGCAACCCCGACGACCGCCAGATCGAGTTCAGCCAGCTCGAGTTCTGGCAGGACGTCGCCCGCACGCTTGAGCGCGGCTTCTTCGACAACATCTTCTTCGCCGACGCGATGGGCAGCGACCCGGCGTACAACAACGACTGGAGCATCTATCCGCGACAGGGTATCCACTTCCCGTGTCACGACCCGCTCGCCGTAGCCGCGGCACTGATCGCCACGACCGAGCACATCGGCCTCACCTTCACAAGTGGCGTCGTGCAGGACCCGCCGTTCAACTTCGCCAAGCGGATCTCCACCCTGGACCACCTCAGCCGCGGCCGGATCGGGTGGAACATCGTCACCGGCCACATAGAGAACGGCTTCCGCAACCTCGGGTTCGACGGGATGTTGCCGCACGACGAGCGCTATGCGCGCGCCGAGGAGTACATGGAGGTCGTCTACAAGCTGTGGGAGGGCTCGTGGGAGGACGACGCCGTGATCGCCGACAAGGCAGCCGGGGTGTACGCCGACGCGGAGCGGATCCACAAGATCAATCACGCGGGGGAGTACTACCGCGTCGAGGGCCCGCACATCGTCACGCCGTCCCCGCAGCGGACGCCGGTTCTCTTCCAGGCCGGGTCCTCGACAGCAGGCCGGGCGTTCGCCGCCCGGCACGCCGAGGGCGCCTTCGTCCTCTGTCTCCATCCAGCCGCTATGCGCACGGCATCGGCAAAGATGAAGCCCCTCCTCGAGGCCGAGGGTCGCTCGCTCGACGACCTGGTCATGGTGCAGGGCATGTCGTTTGTCGTCGGGTCGACCGAAGAGGAGGCGAAACGGAAGGCCGCCGAGCTCGATCAGTACCTCGACACCGAGGTACTCAAGGCCCGCGTCAGCCGCGACCTCGGCATCGATCTGGGCGGCGTCCAGGCTGACCAGCCCCTGGACACCATCAAGACGGACTACGTCCAGGGGATCATCACCCTGCTCCAGGAGGCGGTGCCTGATGGCCGCCCCAAGGTGCGAGACCTGCCGATGCTCTACTCCGTCCGCGTCGTCGGGACGCCCGAGCAGATCGCCGACGAGTTGCAGGTCTGGCAGGACGCCGGTATGGGCGGCATCAACGTGGCGGCCCAGGCGGTGCCCGGCACTATCGCCGAATTCGTCGACCACGTGGTGCCCGTCCTGCAGAAGCGTGGGCTGGCGAAGCGGGAGTACGCACCGGGAACTTTGCGGGAGAAGCTCTTCCCTGGTCGCCCCGCCCGACTGGAGGGGACTCACCCGGGCGCCTCTTACCGCAGGGTCCACGCGAACTGACGAGAGGAGAACGATGGGGGCCGGCGACGGCGACGGCGTCGGCCCCCGGCCCGTCTGATCCGTCGTGCAGGCGCGTGAGGCGCGACGAGCTTCGCTGACAGTCAGAGCCTGTCGACAGAGGGGTAGCGCAGCCGCAGCGAACGCCTGGGCCTGCTGGCCCCAGAGCCGTCTGGTCTCGCATGAGGCCTGGATTGCGGCCTGCTCGATGCCCGCGATGGCGCGCTCCAGGTCGTCGGGGTCCTGGGTGCTGACAGCGATGAGGCCGGTCGCCCGGAGGATGCCGTGTCCCCCAACTCCAGCCGCAGCGACACGATTTCTTCCCGCCATCGCTCCACCTACTCGTCGAGCAGGCCGTCCTGGACGGTGTACGTACGCAACTGTGTGGTCTTCGGCATGGCAGACATCCTCTCCGAACTCGCAGTCGAAGAGGGTCGGATTCCCCCGGTGCGTCTGCCACCGGAACCCGACCCCTCATGCTCCGGTGCGAGGGGCGGTCTTTCCCAAGGACCACGGCGGTGAAATGACCTCACCAAACCCCACCTTTCCGCCCGCAGTGCATCCTCACCCGCGCGAGTGCGGACGCCACCCTCAAGGAGCGCATGGCCCGCAAGCTGCGGACCAAGCCCGGCAAGGGCGCCTACAGCCGCCGCAAAGCCATCGTCGAACCCGTCTTCCGCCAGATCATGACCTGCCAGAACGGCCGCCAACTCCTCCTGCGCGGCGAGGACGGAGCCCGCGGCGAGTGGCGACTGCTGGCCGCCTGCCACAACCTCCGCAAGATCTTCCGACACGCCGGAACCGCAGGACTCGCCACGACGATCGGCTGACCAGCCCGGCCAACGGCCCCCTTCAGGCCGATCCCCCAGCCGACCCGACCAGGCCACCCGCCCGGCAGGCACGCAGTGAGCAACCACCACCGATCTCACCGCCACGACCACCAGCCGATTGCTCGTTACCGGGACACGCTCCTAGGGCCTGTCCGGCGGATCATTCCGGAGACGCGGGGTCTGGCACGCCGATCTGCGGCGTTGTCGTCGGTTGCCGACGCTCCGCGTCGACGCCCTCCTCCGCCTTGCAGCTCGACGCA
>NZ_JBEZLR010000146.1:0-18487 GCF_040652275.1 Streptomyces sp. NPDC048275 | reverse complement strand
ACGGTTTTGATCTAGACAGTCCAGATCATCGCAGGTGGGAGGCACCCTTCTTCCGCCGGAGCGTCAGGTCACGGCCTCAGCTGAACACATGAGGCTGGGCCTTGCGCCACACACGGGTGCCGTTGCGGTCGAACTGCAGGGCAACCACGCGGTCCACGGCGTCGCGCCGCCGCTCCTGGCTGACCCAGTAGTAATTCTGGGTGGTCTTGAGATCGGAGTGGTCCATCAGCTCCTTGAGGACGTCCGGGGCCACGCCGGCATCCGCGTGCCGCTGGGCGTAGCTGTGCCGGTAGGCGTAGGGGAAGATCCGGCTCTTGTCGAAGGGCAGCATCCGGGTGACCGCCTGCCCGTGTCAGCGGTCATGTGTAATTCACGTGACCGTCGACAACGCATGACCGAATCGGGCAGGTCCTTGCCCGCCTCGGTGTCCTCGGGCTCGTCCGGAGTGTCTTCCCGCTGGAGTCGGAAGTCAGTCGGCATGCCCGCCATCGGCTGTCCCGGATGCGTCAGTCCCAGGGTGCGGATGCGGGTCAGCACAAGCGCGACATTGCGTACGGCCTTGCTGCGCGTGTGAGCGGTGATCTTTCCGGTCTCGGTCAGGAACGCGAGCCGGTTGCAGAAGGCGACGATGTCCCGGCGATGCAGATCCGGCGGGTGGATCGGCGGACAGGTCAGCCAGCGGGACGGAGCCTTCCACTGTCGTCCTGCTGGCCGCGCCCCATCCGCACCTGTGCTCTGTGCGGCCATGACCGGCGTACGAAGACGGTCTGGCCGCTCGGGCCAATCTGCTCGGGCTGCTACCAGACCCGGCGTGCGACGCCGGCGCCCTGCTCCTCATGCGGGGCCCGGCGCATCATGATCGGCCGCGCAGCTGACGGCAGCGATCTGTGCGCCACCTGCTGCGGACGTGACGACCCCGGAGCCCGCTGCGACAGGTGCGATCAGCCCGGTGATCTCTTCGAGAGCGGCCGGTGTCCCCGCTGCGTCCTGGATGAACGGGTCCGTGATCTGCTCAGTAGGAAGGACGGCGCCGTCCCGGACCATCTGCAGGCCATGGCCGACGCCCTGAACAGCGCGGAGAACCCCTACCCGGTGCTGGGCTGGCTGCGCCGCAGCCCATCCGCCACGGCGCTCGCCCAGCTCGCCGCTCGCGCTGAGCCGCTCACCCACGAACTGCTCGACGCCCTCCCGCTGGGCACCACCACCCGGCACGTCCGCTCCCTGCTCGTCGTCGCAGGAGTCCTGCCCGAGCGCAACGAACACCTCGCCCGTCTGGAACGCTGGGTGACCAGCGAACTCCCCCGACTGCCCGGCCACCAGGCCACCATCGTGCGGCCCTTCGCCGAGTGGCACGTCGTCCGCGACGCCCGAGGCCGCTATACGCACGGCGCCGCCTCGGGCGACATCAAGGACGTGCAGGCCGCCATCAAGTTCCTGACCTGGCTCGACGAGCGCGAATTACAACTGGCCTCCCTGGATCAAGCGGACTTCGACCTCTGGCTCACCAGCCACCCCACCCAGCACGTCGTGATCGGCTCCTTCATCCGCTGGGCCGCAGCCCGCCGCCTGACCGGCCCACTCGAACTGCCCAGGCGAGGACGCTCGTTCGCCGTCAACTTCCAGACGGCCGATGAGTACGACCAGCAGCTGCGCCGTTGCCTCAACGACAGCGCGTTGCCCCGCGAGGTCCGCATCATCGGCGCTCTGGTCCGGCTCTACGCCCTGCCCGTCGCCAAGATCATCGAGATCACCACGGACCGGTTCCACCAGGACGACACCGGCTCGTACCTGACTATCGACCGCCACCCTGGACTGCTCCCACCCAGACTGGGTCAGCTCATCAAGAACCAGATCGATCAGCCACGCACCACCACCCGCATGCGCCGGGCCCTGGACGAAGCCTCCCCCTACCTGCTGCCAGGCAAGTTCCCCCATCGACCCCGCAACCCCCATGGAGTGGGCAACCTGCTCAGACAACACGGCCTGCCCGTCCTCAGTGCCAGGAACACGGCGATGATCGAGGCCGTCACTACGCTCCCGCCTATCGTCATCGCCGACCTGTTCGGCCTCAGCCCCTCCACGGCAGAGACATGGGCCAGATACGCCAACGACAGCTGGACCCACTACCTCGCAGCCCGAACGTGATGAACGGGCCAGAGGGAGCGGCGGTCGGGTGTACGCCGTCGCATCGGCGTCGGTCAGGCGGTGGCCTTCGACAGGGCCTCGAACTCGTCGTCGGTGAGCTCGATGGTCGCGCCGGCGATGTTGTCCTCGAGGTGCGGGACGCGGGAGGTGCCCGGGATCGGGAGCATCACGGGCGAACGCTTGAGCAGCCATGCGAGGGCCAGTTGTGCCGGCGACGCCTTGTGCTGCCTCGCCAGTTCGGACAGGGGGCTGCCCTCGCCGCTGAGTGCTCCGGTGGCGAGCGGGAACCACGGGATGAACCCGACTCCGTTCTGGGTCGCCCAGTCGAGCAGCTGCTCGGAGGAGCGGTCGGTGAGGTTGTAGAGGTTTTGCACCGAGACGATCGGCGCGATCGCCTGCGCTGCCTCGACCTCGGCCACGGTGACCTCGCTGAGGCCGATGTGGCGGATCTTGCCTTCGTCCTGGAGCTTCTTCAGTTCGCCGATCTGGTCTTCGAGCGGAGTGTCGGGGTCGATGCGGTGGAGCTGGAACAGGTCGATCCGTTCCACCCCGAGGCGGCGCAGGCTCAGCTCGGCCTGCTGGCGGAGGTACGCGGGTCGGCCGACGGGTGCCCAGAGGTCGGGGCCCTGGCGGGTGAGGCCGGCCTTCGTCGCGATGACGATGTCGTCGCCGTAGGGGTGCAGGGCCTCACGCAGCAGGTTCTCGGTGACGTCGGGGCCGTAGCTGTCGGCGGTGTCGAAGAAGTTCACGCCGAGCTCGACGGCGCGCTTGAGCACGCGGACGGCCTCGTGGCGGTCCTTCGGCTCCCCCCAGACGCCCTTGCCGGTCAGCTGCATCGTGCCGTAGCCGAGGCGGTTGATCTGAAGGTCGCCGCCGAGGCGGAAGGTGCCGGAAGCCTCTGCGGGGCGGGCGGTGTCGGTGGTGGTCATCTCGTGTCATCCCTCAAGGTGGTTGGTGACTGACGGCACCGGATGGTGCCGCGGGGTCCGACGGGACGGATGGTGTGTCAGTGCAGCAGGTCCGGCCGGAGGCGGATGGTCTGGGCAGGTCCCTCCTCGTCGTGGGCGTGCGCGCCGATGCGGACCCGGTAGCTGCCGCGCGCGACGCGGAATGCCCCGGCATGGACATCCCAGCGGGCCAGCAGGCGCGGTTCGAGGTGGAGCACCACGGTGAGGCTCTCGCCCGGTTCCAGATGGACCTTTTCGAAGGCGGCCAGCCGCGGTCGGAAATCGGCGGGGTCGCCGCTGGCGGGCATGCCGCGGCGTGACGATGCCGGTGACGACGTATCCGGCAAGGGCCAGGAGCAGGAGCCGTCGGCGTGGCCACCGCATTGTCGCGCTGATCAGCGGGATGGCGCCTGTGATGGATCCGATCGCGAACACGGTCACCGTCTGGCCGCGGCGGACGCCTCCGACACACCGAGGCCGCCGCTGATCGCAGGCCGAATCCCCGCCGGCATCGTTTCGAGCATGATCGTGACGAAGCCGCCGGCCGCGAGGGCGAGCAAGCCGGCGAGGGGAAGACGGCCCGACCGGAAGAAGGGCCCGGCCGGAGCCTCTGTGTGCTGTACTTGCGTCATAAACCCTACGGTGCATGGTTGACATAAGTGTCAAGGTCAAACCGGAAGCGGCAGACGGGGAGTGAGGACGGTCACATGCGTATCGGAGAGCTGGAGAAGCTGACGGATACACCGGCGCGATCGCTGCGGTACTACGAGGCCCAGGGGCTGATCGTTCCGCGGCGACTGTCCAACGGGTACCGCGAATACGACGACTACCTGGTCGACCGGGTGATCCAGATCCGTGGACTGATCGACAGCGGCATCCCCACCCGGATCATCAAGCAGATCCTGCCGTGCCTCGACAAGCCCCGCGAGATCGTGGTCGAGGATGCCGACCCGGAACTGCTGACACTCCTCGCCCGCGAGCGGGACCGGATGACGACCCGCATCGAATGCCTCGCCCGCAACCGGGACGCCATCGACGACTACATGAAAGCCGTCAGCGAAGCGACCGCGCAACACGGCACCACCAGCGCCGCGTAGATCCGAGCGGCCACCCACCCCGAGCACGGAACACCTTGCCCATGCCTGCGCGGGCCCGGCAGGAACTCTCCGCCGAATCCGGAGCGAAGGGCCGCTTCTACGGCTGGGCCGTCATCGACTTCAGCGCCACGCTACTCGGCAGCTGCTGGTACGACGCCACTGCAGCACCGGCGCACTGACCCGTTGCCCGTTGCTTTTCACCATCACTGGCGCTACCGGCCGGGCCAGCGAGTTGCTGGATCAAGATGGCCAGCGGAGGATTCTTCCAGGCGGCGACCCGGCACCCAGACCCGTTTCTGTGGGATGCGCAACCCCCGTTTGACCTTGCCATTGGTGTCAATGTTTTTCCATGGGTGACGCACGTACGACACGACCTCGCGGCATCTCCGCGATGGCCCTCCGAACGGAGTTCACATCATGGCCGGCACCAATCGACTCAGCGTCATCAGGCAATCGCCTTCCTACTGGCGGGTCGTCATCGACAACCCCCCGTTCAACCTCTTCGACCCGGAGATGTTCGCGGAACTGAACGTCCTGATGGACGAGATCGAGCACGACACCGATCTCAAGATCGTCGTGTTCGAGAGCGGAGACGACGACTTCTTCGTCAACCACCACGACCTTGAGCGCGGCCATGGGGCGGCGGACCAGCCGGGCGGCGCGTCGTTCGACCACTGGCCGACCTTCGTGACCCGACTCGCGCAGTCCTCCGTGATCAGCGTGGCAAAGGTGCGCGGCCGCGCCCGGGCGCAAGGGTTCGAGTTCGCCCTTGCCATGGACATGCGCTTCGCATCGAAGGAACGGGCGGTGTTCTCCTTGATTGAGGTCGCCGGCTCCTCCATCCCGGGCGGCGGCGGCGTCGAATGGCTCGCCGCCCTGATCGGACGCTCGAGGTCCCTCGAGGTCGTTCTCGGCGCGGACGACTTCGACGCGGACATCGCCGAACGCTACGGCTGGGTCAACCGATCCGTTCCCGACAACGAACTCGACGCGTTCGTCGACGCCTTCGCCGAGCGCGTGAGCCGTTTCGAGAAGCGCGCACTGGAAGTCGGCAAGAAGCTGGTCAACGCGCGCGCCGGCGTCCCCTCGGAAGGGGATCTCTGGATCTCGAACCATGTGCTCGCCGGGGTGGACGCCTGGCCCGAAGCACAGGCGATGATGCCGAAGCTGAACGCCGCCGGCTTCAGCAAGGACAAAGAATTCGAGTTGAACATGGCCGAGCGTCTTGGCAATCTCCCCTCCGAATGACCGGGACCTGGGCGACCGGGCGGAGTGCGCGGCAGCCCTGCTAGCGGTGGTTCGTCGGCCGCGGGTCGTCACGGCCCCGGGTAGCGGGTGCTTCGCCCGCTGCCCGTTGGCCGTGACGACCAAGCGCGGCCGCCTTCGCCGACCGGCTCACCAGCGACGGTTCGCGTTCCTCCACCGCCAGATGCAGGCCGACACCGGGCGCCCAGCCGGCTCCGCCCCATCTCTCCACGACCGCACCTGGGCCTGAAGAGCCTCGCCGGAATACCGCACACCCCAAACAATGCCTCTTCACCAGTAGGACGGGGTCGAGGCGGCCGAGTACGCCGTCTGGGTGACCGACCAGCAGCTGACACCCATCGAAGGAGTGGACCTGTCCGGCGTGCCGACCCGGCGTCTGCCCGGCTCTCCACCACAGCCGGCCCCCGGCTGGGTAGTACGTCCCGCCCCCGAGCGCCGGGGGCGGACGGTCGTGCACGACGCCGCATGCCGCCACGCCTCGGGCGGCGGAACGGAGCTGGGCACGCAGGAAGCCGTGGACGCTCTGATGCGAAACGGCGCTCGGGCCTGCACCGACTGTGACGCGGCGGCGGTACTGGTCCCGGCGCTCGAACTCGGCCAAGGGCACGGATTGCGCAGCGACGGTCGCTACCCTCTGCCTCCTATGGAGATCCCGGAGCCCGCCGGCCCGCCCTACCTCGATCCCGACCGAGGAGATCTGCAGCGACCGGTCTGCGGAATCTGCCCGGCCACCCGTTACCCACGAGAGCAGTTCGTCGTCTACAGCAGGCCCTCCTGGGCGTGTCCCTTCAACCCGGCGGACGGGCACCGCTACACCCTCGACGAGGGAGTTCCGGCCTGCGTGCACCCGGACAAAATCGATCTGGAGCCCGACAGGATCGCGCCGCCTCCGAAGCCACCGCTGGCCCAGGAGGAGGCACCGGCTCGCCGCCGGGGGTGGCGGCCTTCCTGGTGGGCTCGCCTCACGCGCCGGCAAGGCCGGTCATGAAGCGTCGGTCCGCCAGGAGGCGCCAAGATCGGCAAGGTGCCCGCGGAGTGCGCCGCGCTGCTCCTCCAGGTCCTGCGAGGCCGGCGACAGGAGATAGATATTGTCCCGGTAGGGGCGGAAGCCCAGGCGCTCCCACCCCTGGACGATCCTGGCGTTCACACGGTCCCATTCGGCCTTTTCCGTCAGACGCTGGCTGCTGAGGTCGGTGATGCCGGGCGAGCAGGCGACGGCCCGGCAGCCAGCCATGAGCCGGGTGATCGCCTCACACGCAAGTACGGCCGCCAGGCCGTGCCCGCGCCACGGGGGATCCAGTGTCACGCGATTCATGACAAGCAGCGCCGAGCCGACGTACTCCAGACGTTCGCTGACTTCGTCGGTGAAGGAGCCAGTGTCGGGATCGAGGAGGGCCTGGGCGGTCTCGTACAGCTCCTCGGACTCCTCCTCCATGGCCCAGAAGGCGTTGCGGCCTCGGTCGAGGTGCACCCGGTAGAACGTCATGGACCCGACGCGGGCGTCCTCGACTGTGCGGAGCGAGGCATCGCGGGCCGTGTCCCCGCTGGGGCCGACCAGTTCGTGCTCCGCAGCGCGGGTGCGTCGGCGGTGCAGGACGGCCACGTTCCAGCGCTCCAGCGTGTCGGCCTGCGGGGTGTCCCAGAGTTCGTCGTCATAGGAGATGCGCAGGTGCTTGTGGCCAGGGTTTGCGGTTGACCGTTGACCTGATCTATAGGAGCGAAGGTTGATACGGGCGGTGGGGGATGGCGGGGTGCGTTCGGACGCCGAACGGGCCTTCTTCGTTCGCGCGTGGGCGGGTCCCCCCGTCCCGTGGTGCTTCGTGAGGCAGCATCGCCCCGTACACAGAGGCATGGGAGGGGACGGAAGGGAGCAGGGATGCCGGATCGTTCGACGGCGCTGGTGCTCGGTTCGTCGCGGGGGATCGGTGCGGCGACGGCGCGGGCGCTGGGGGCGCAGGGGTATGGGGTGGTGCTGCACGGGCGGTCGGCGAGTGCGGCGCTGGCCGGGCTCGGGGGTGAGCTGGGGGTGCCGACGGTGGCGTTCGATCTGGCGGATGCGGCGGCGGCGCGGCGGGGCGTCGAGGATGTGGTGGCCGAGCACGGCCTGCCACAGGTGGTGGTGTACAGCGCGGGCGTGAACCGGGTGGTGCCGTTCGAGGACGCCTCGCGGGAGGACGTCGCGGAGGCGTTCGCCGTGAACGTGTGGGGTGCGGTGGGAGTGTTGCAGGACCTGCTGCCGAAGATGGTCGCCCAGGGCGGCGGGGCGGTGGTGCTGGTGTCGTCGATCCGCGGCGTGGACGGCCTGGCCAGTGATCGGACGGTGTTCTACTCGATGGCCAAGGCGGCACTGGGCAACCTGACGGCGTCGCTGGCCAAGCGCTTCGCGCCGACGGTGCGGGTCAACGCGGTCGCGCCGGGGTTCACCGCCACCGACATGGTTTCGACGTGGGACGAACGCACCTGGCGGCAGGCCCGGGGCAACCTGCTCGGCCGGCCCGCGGAGCCGGAGGAGATCGCCGGAGCGGTCGCGTTCCTCGCCTCGGACGCCGCGCGGCACATCACCGGCCAGACCCTGGTCGTGGACGGCGGGTACGGCCTGGCCGGAAAGTAGGCATGCGACGCGCCGGTGATTTCACTCGAAAGAGTGGCGTCCGTGTCGTCGCGCCCGCCCCGCCGCCCACGGAAAGCGCGAGGTCGTCAGGCCGGGGCGCAGCTCGGCGGGGCCACTGGGCCGATCGGAGCAAGCGCCGAGTCGGCCCGCACGGGCCGAACCTAGGCTCCTCGTGTGGCTCGGCGAACCGCCTTGCGACAGCCGCGAGGGAAGGCAGGTGGAAGACATGGACACCGGCCCGACGATCACCGTGTACCTGGGAGCCCGCCCCAACGCGCCCAAGGTCTGGACACTTCAGCAGGCGGTCGGCAAGATGCGCACCTCCGGGGCGACCTGGTCGTACGTGCACACCGGCCAGCACTTCGACCCACGCCTGGGGCGGAGGCTCTGCGACGAGCTCGCGCTGCAGGTGGACCGGTGGCTGCGCTGCGGCGACGCCGCCAGCGACGCCGAGCAGCTCGGCCGGCTCTGCGCCCTGGTGGAGCGCGACCTCGACGAGCACCCCGCGGAGGCGGTGGTGGTGGTCGGCGACGTGAACTCCACCGTCGCCGCCGCGCTGGTCGCCGCCCGCCGGGGCACCCCGGTGATCCACCTGGAGGCGGGCCTGCGCTCGCCCGACCGCACACCCGAGGAGGCGAACCGCCTCATCGTCACCGCGTGCACCGACCACCACCTGGCGACCACCGCCGAGGCCGTAGCCGCGCTGCACGGCGAGGGGGTGCCCGCCGAGTACGTCCACTTCGTCGGCAACCCCATGGCCGAGTGCCACCTCGCGCACCACGACCCCGACGCGGACGCGGCGGTCCTGGAACGCCTCGGCCTCACCCGCGGCGGGTACGTGCTCGCCACGCTGCACAAGCCGGCCGCGCTCAGCCACCCCAAGCCGGTGCTGGACGTGCTGCGCGACCTGGCCGCGCACGGACTGACACCCGTCCTCCCGCTGCACCCGCGGGCCGCCACACACCTGGTCGACCACGGCCTGCTCGACCGCGTGCTGGCCGAACGGGTGCTGCCGCCGCAGCCGTACCTGGCCTTCGGGGCGCTGCTGCGCAACTGCGCGTTCGTCGTGACCGACTCCGACGGCGTGCAGGAGGAGGCCGCCGCCGCCGAGGTCACCTGCCTGGCCACCGTGCCAGGCAGCGCCCGCGAAGTCACCCGCGCCTGCGGCAGCACCCACTTCGCCGACGCCTGGCTGCACCTGACGATCCGGCAGATCCTCGCGCTGGCCGCCGGCCGGCCCACAGGTCACCCCGAGCGCTGGGACTCCCGGGTCAGCGACCGCATCGCCACCGCCCTCGACGGCATCCTGCCCGCGCTGCCGAGCCGTGGCATCCACCCCCGCGCGGAGCGCCTGGGCAGCCGAACGCCGCGCGCCCCTTGGACGGAGAACTGAGCCATGAGCAGACTCCTGCGGGTGCCCTTCACCGGAGCCGATCGCGAATTCGACGACATCGGCCGGGAAATGATGGCAGCCATCGAGAAAGTGTTCCGCTCCGGGCAGGTGATGAACGGAGAATCCGTGCCACTCCTGGAGCAGTCACTCGCGGATCTCGCCGGCCGCAGCTACGCGCGCGTGGTGAATTCGGGAACCGACGCCGTGTACTTCGCCCTCGCGGCGGCCGGAATCGGCGAGGGCGACGAGGTACTGGTCGGCGACATCTCCTTCGTCGCGACGCTCCACGCGATCGTCCGCACCGGCGCGACACCGGTGTTCATCGACGTGACCGACGACGGCACCATCGACCTCGACCTGGCCGCCGAGGCCGTCGGGCCGCTGACCAAAGCGCTGGTGATGGTGCAGCTGTACGGACGGATGGCCGCGCCTGGTCCGGTGGAGGAGTTCGCGCGGGCACACGGCCTGGTGCTGGTCGAGGACGCGGCGCAGTCGCTCGGCGCCGAGGTGTCGGGGCGGCGCAGCGGCACGGTGGGGGTGGCCAGTTGCCACAGCTTTGACGCCATGAAGGTCATTCCTGCCCCGGGGACTGGAGGGGTGGTGCTCACCGACGATCCGGCGCTGGCCGAGAGCGTCGAGCAGCTCAGGTGGTGGGGATTCTCGCACGGCGGCGCCGTGGTGCGCCTGGGCCACAACTCGCAGATGTCCTCGCTGACCGCCGCCGTCCTTGCCGTGAAACTCGAACAGGAGGAGCGGTGGCTCAAGCAGCGCCGTGCGACCGCCTCGACCTACACGGCAGGGTTCGGCGGATCCCGGTGCATCCTGCCCGAGCACGGCTGTTTCCGCGAGAACGTCTTCCACAAGTACGTGCTGCGCACTCCCCGCCGGGACGCGGTGGCTGCCGCCCTCAAGGCGGCCGGTGTGGAGACACTCGTGCACTACCCGTACGTGCTCCACGAACTGCCGTTCCTGGAGCGTCACCCGCACCGGGTGCTCACCCGCGGCCGGGCGAAGAGGCACGCCGGTGAAGTGATCTCACTGCCGATCCACCCCTATCTCACCGATGAAGAGATCGACCATGTCGTGACGAGCACCCGCGAAGCGCTCGCGGCGGCCGACTGAGGAACAGGCGGAGGAGATCATGACGGAAATGGAGACCGACGGGCGCGTCGTCTACCAATTCGAGTACGAGAATCCCGTTCGCTGCGCGTTCATCGGGGCGGGCGGGCACTCGTACCGGAACATCTACCCGTCGTTCCAGTACGCCCCGGTCGATCTGCGGGCCATCTGCGACCTCGACGGCGACCGGGCGGCCAAGTACGCGCGGATCTTCGGCGCCGCGCACACCTACACCGACCACCGGGAGATGCTGCGACGGGAACAGCCGACGGCGGTGTTCATCGTCACGGCGTACGACCCGGACGGGCGGCTCCAGGCGGTCGATCTGGCACTTGACTGCCTGGCGGCCGGGGCGCACGTCTGGATGGAGAAGCCTACCGCGACGTCCAGCGCGGAGGTGGCGACGCTCCAGGAGGCGGCGCGGAAGGCCGGGCGCATCGTGGTGACCGGAATGAAGACGGTGTTCTCGCCGGTGATGTCCCGGGTGAAGGAGATCGTCTCGGCGCCGGAGTTCAGCGGGCCGTCGTCGATCTCCGTCCGCTATCCGCTGTCGATGCCGGCGTTCGAGCGGCGCACCAGCCTGGTGGAGATGAACTGGTTCCTGGACTGCATCTTTCATCCAGCCGCGGTGCTGCTCCACCTGATGGGGCCGCTCGACCGGATCAGCCACGAGTGGGAGGAGCGCACCGGCTCCAGCGTCACCGTGATGCGGTTCGAGTCGGGCGCGATCGGAACGATGCATCTGGCGGCGGGCGAGTCGCCCAGCAGCCCGTCCAGTCGGGTGGAGGTGATCGGCGACAACGCCAACGTGGTGGTGGAGAACGGGACTTCGGTCACCTACTACCGGCCGACGCCGCCCCGCGCGTACGGCCGCACCGGGTCGTTCCTGGTGCCGACGGAGAGTGCGCCGCTGCACTGGGAGCCCGAGCACTCGTACGGGCAGCTGTACAACAAAAACCTCTTCTACCTGGGCTACGTCGACGAGATCAGGTACTTCTGCGACTGCGTGCTGAACGGCGCGTCGCCCGAACTCGGCTCGCTCGACCAGGCGTTCCACATCCTGCAGCTGTTCGAGGCATACCGCCGCGCGGAGCCGGGGACGTGGACGACCGTCAAGGTGTAGCGCCGAAGCCCCCGAGGGCCAGGGCGGCCTTGGCGTGCAGGGCGGAGGCGAGCGGGAAGGCGCCGTCGGCTTCGAGTCAGCGGTGCATGGTGCCGATGTAGATGTCGAAGAGCAGGCGGCCAGCGCGAGTCCAGGTCCGGGTCGAGCTAGCCGCCTGGCATACCCGGCCGTGGCCCGGAACCGTGGAGTGGCCGAAGCTGCCTGCCGTGGCTTCGGCCACCTCAGAATGTGCGCCGCTACTGCTCGGGCCCGGCCAGGTTCTGCGGGTCGAGCCTGGCGAAGTCGACATCCAGGTACGGCTCGTACGCCTCCGGGGCCAGGTCGAGCTCGTGGGTGGAGTACTCGCCGAACCGCATGATCTTCTCGGTCAGGTAGGGCGAGACCTCCGCCAGGTCCTCGGGCTCGACCTTCTAGCCCTCGGCCTGCAGCTCGCGCACCGCCTGGGCGATGTCCAGGGTGTTGTGGAAGATCAGGCAGTTGCTGAGCAGGGCGTTGAACTTGACCGCTTTCTCCTGCTCGACGGGGTCGTTGTCGGTGATGACGCCCCGGTTACCGAAGCGCACCCACTCGGAGAAGCCGTTGCACGCCTCGGCCTTGTTGGTCGCGGCCGTCACCCGTCGGCGCATCTGCGGGTCCGTCAGGTAGCGCAGCAGCTGGATGATGCGGATCACCCGGCCCACGCGTAGTGGGCGTTCTTGCGCGCCCCGGAGCGTAGGCGCCGCAGCAGCAGGACGGAGGAGACGTGAGGCCGGTCTCGGTCAGGAAGCCGCCGAGGACGCTGTGCCGGTATTGCAGCGCCTTGAGTCGTCGGCGCAGCAGCGTCTCCCGTTCGGTCTGGGTGCGGGCGGCCAGGTTGGCCAGGCTCCGCACTGAAAGTGAACGAAGCCAACCGCTTCAGCTGCGTGGTGATCGTCTGGAGGGGACGGGAGGCAGGCGTGTGATGCCCGTTACGGCTTCGAGTTCCTCTCTCAGCTTCTGGTTCTCCAGGGTGATCCGCTGGATGTGGCAGGCCGCGAGTTCGAGGGTCTCGGTCAACTCGCGGTTATGTCGTTTGAGCTTAGCGTTCCGGGCGACGAGCTTGTCGTAGCGAGTCGCTCTGTCTGGCTCTGCGGGCAGCTTTCGCGCAGATCGGAGGTCGCCGATTTCCTGTGCGATGTCGGGGAAGTGGCGGCGGAATGTCGTGTTGCTCATGCCGAACTGCCTGGCCAGGGCCAGGACGCTCGGGCGGGTGCCGTGGTCGTCTGCTCGCTGACGGAGTTCTTCCAGTGCTGCTCGGACCCTCGGCTCGGACGGGGCATCGACGCTGCGGGTCATACGGTCTCCGGGGGGCTGGTATTGCGGCGGAGGAATGTCTCGATCTCGGCTCGTCTTGACGCGAGCCGGCGCTGCATGAGGGGCGGCAGCGGGGGCCGTGCGCCCAAGCGCCGGTCAATGCGGTCGAGTTCCAACCGCCAGGCTTCGGTGTTGCTGCTGGTCAGCGCGACGTTTCGGCAGGCGAGAGGCTGACAGTCGCCGTGATCGGGCAGCCCTTCGAAGCGGCCTCTGCGGGCGCGTTCGCAGAGTGCCTTGCTGTGGTCGTGGACGCAGGTGATGTAGGTGCCGGGATAGACGGCGGGGTCTGCCTGTTTCATGATCCTCTTCAGGCGTCGTTCGTCGGCGACGACGGTTCCCTGGAAGCGGGTCCGGCGGCCGAACCCTTCGAGCCGGTGGGCAGCCTCGCCGGCGGCCGGGCCTGTCAGTTCGGTGTGCTCGTGGGCGTCGACCATGGCGAGGTAGTGCTCACCCCGGGCGAGAGCTTGTTCGCTCTCGACTTCCGCGCGGAATCCGGAGTCGCTGGTGCCGGCGTAGCCCTCGAAGATCTGGATGCCGTGATGTCGATGGTGATCATGGCGTGGGCGCCACGGACGCGGTGGCGGGAGCCGTAGCCGTGGGGGAGCCTGGTGAACAGCAGGTCGGTGCTGGGCGGCTGGAGCGCTTCTATGACCGCGATCGCTCGTGCGACGGGTTCGCCGACGATCCAAGTCGCTGACACACCCTTCGGATCGTCCTCACCTTTGAAGGCGATCCCGTCGACCTTCCAGCGGTAGGGGCGTCCGTCGGAATCACGCTCAATACGCAGGCATCCGCGTCGGAGCTCTTTGACCTCGGAGTCCCGCATGCCGCTCAAGTACGCAACCACGGAATAGGCTGCAGCTTGGAGGTGCCGGGCGAGAACGGCCAAACTGTTGGGTTGCTCGGGGTCGGTGACGATGTCATTGATCCACGGCCGCCCATCGAGCAAGCCGCTGAGCGAGACGTCGAAGGCAGCGCTCTGGCTCACACCGACCTTGGCTGCGGCCTGCTCGATCAGCATCTGGTGGGCGGGACGGTCCAGAGACCTTCGGCTGCATCCGATCTGCTGGGCGAGAACCTTCCGGTTGGGGGCGTTCCGCCAGCCCGGCAGCGGCCGACCCTCGCGGACGTACTCCTCCAGATGGTCAGAGATCGCCTGCTTCAGGGTGCCGGTGGACTTGTGGAACTTGCGGACCGGAAGCCGCTGGTAGACCCCGGTAAACCGGGTCTTCCTCCACTGCTGGTCGGCCGCAATGATGTCTGGGGCAAAGACATCGATGAACCGTAGGGCCCAGACAATCAGCGGGCCCAGGACCTCTTCAGGGATGCGGCTTGTGCGGTTCTCGCTCCGCCTCCGGCCGCGGGATGCGTGTTCGCTCCACCCGTCGATGTGTGCTGGGTCGAAGGATAGGTAGTCGTCGAGGTTGTGCCGCCAGCGCCAGAACAATCTGACCTTCGCCCGGCAGCGATCTCGCTGCGCTGGCGAACCTCCGAACAGATCGGCAAGGTGTCGCTGGTAGGCGAGGAGATCGGCTCCGGTGAGGGTCGACAACCGTCGACATCGAGACTCGCGACGGCCTTCCAACCAGGTGAGGAAACGAACGAGTTCGGTGAACACGGCGCGTACTCCTTCGACCTTGCAACGCCTTTCTCCCGGGAGAAGAGGGCCGGACAGCAGGGCGTAAGCCAGCTGCTTGGCGACCGCCCGGAAGCCAGTGGGGACGCGCTCAAAGTTCAGGATCAAGTTGCGGACATTGCTCTTGTGGATCGCGGGCCCCAACTGCCAGACGTCGTCGCCGAACTGCGAGGTCTCTTCGAGGGCAAGGCCGTCCCGCAAGGGGCGGCCGTGAAGGACGAAATCATGGTTGCCGGGAGACTCGACACTGCGGGCAAGGGCGGACACGGTCACATCTGCTCCCAGGGCTCCTCGACCAGGTCCAACAGTGCGTCGGTCGGCTTGGTCCGTTCAGCGTGCTCGAGTTCCGCAGGGCTGAACTTAGCCAGGATGTCGTGGCGGATCGCAGCCCAGGCCGGCCCGTAGCGGCGCCACCAGTCGCTCTCACTCATCGTCAGCCGGCGCTCGGCCAGAGCCTCCATAAGCCCCAGCAGCCGAGGAAGATGATCACGGGTGACCAGGCAGTTCCCGCAGTGGAAACAGGCGAGGAAGGACGCCTCGCAGCTCTTCCCGGTCGCCAGGTTGACGTGGTCGCCGCATGCGGTCCAGGCCGTGTCGAGTTCACCATCGGCGGCCCGCCGTGCCGATTCAGGGTCCAATCCCGCCCCGCGTTGCAACGCTTTCGCGTCTGCTGGCCCAGACACCACCTGTAAGGAGCCGCCCGCAGCGTTGAGTACCTGTTCGTGCGCGCGAAGAGCGGCCTGCTCGGCATCGACGAGGGCCTCACCGAGTACCTGGTTGGCCCACTCGACGATGACGGGATCGCCGCCCAGGTAGTTGCGGAAGAGGACCTGCATGGTGTTGGATTTCGCGGCCGATGGCAGATGTCCACCCAGTCGGCGTGTGCGGCGGACCTCAATGCTGGTTTTGATCCGGTTGAAGTTCACCTGCAGCGGCTCGGCCTCGCCGCCTGCGCCGGTATCGGCCAGCAAGGGCCGCTGCCGGTCCCCGGCCCATATCGAGAGCTTCACCTCGCCGCCCCCGAGGTTGTCCGCGAAGGGCGGGTAGTGCTCGTCTTCGGTGCTGTCGAGCTCCAGGGTGTTGCGCCAGACGCAGAAGAGCCGGTCCGAGCCGCAGAACGCCCGGCTGCGTGCTGTCATTTCATGGATCAGCAGGTAGAGACCGCCGGGCGTGTGCAGGGCCCGGTGCGCAGGGCCGATCTCCCAGGTGACCGTCTCGAACCATCGTCGCGGGCCGCGGCGCCGCTTGATCAAGGTGAGCTCGACGGCCCGACCATCCAGGATCTTGTGCTCTGCGGGCAGTTCCTTGACAGTTTCTCCATTGCGTTCGGCCAGAGCGCACATCAGCACCATCAACGGCGGCAGGTCCCGCGCGTGCAGAAACAAGTGCCGAGCCAGTTCGATCCGTCGCGTCTGGTGGTGGTGAACACCCTCACGCTTCAGCCGCGGAACCCGTCCGCTGCAGGCCATGCCGGCCAGCAGGGCCGCCTCCCCCTGTAGCGGAGTCGTTGGTGTGCCGACATACGAGTTCCTCTCCCGCCCTGATCCGGACGCGGATCTGGGCCACGTCGGCGCGGGCCGCTGCCAGCAGCCGCGCCCGTGGGGGCGGCGGGCGGGAGGCCCGAAGCCTCCTCGCCGGGTTGGGCAAACGGGGCCAACTCGCCGGGACGTACATCCAGGACGATGGTGTCCCGCCGAGTGGTGTAACAGCGATCTACGCATAGCCCCTGGTCATGGGGCGGCCATCGCGCAACTCTCCGAGTAGTGAAGCTCGTTGAAGCGAGAGGTGACGCGATGGCCTTGTCCCAGCATGACTTACTCCGCCTGATGGAGTCACTGCGTACGGCGGACGGAATCGAGTTGATCAGGGTTGTGGCCCAGAGGATCCTGCAGGAACTCGTCGAGGCCGAGGCCACAGCCCACATCGGCGCCGAGCACGGTGAGCACACGGAGACCCGCACGACGATGCGCAACGGGCACCGGGAGAAGGTACTGACCACGCAGGCCGGGGACCTGGACCTGGCGATCCCCAAGGTCCGCACCGGGGCCTTCTTCCCCAGTCTGCTGGAGCGCCGGCGCCGTATCGATCAGGCCCTCTACGCGGTCATCATGGAGGCGTACGTGCAGGGCGTGTCCACCCGCAGCGTGGATGACCTGGTCAAGGCCCTGGGCGGCGACACCGGGATCTCCAAGAGTGAAGTCTCCAGGATCTGCGGCGATCTCGACACGGAGCTGGTCGTGTTCCGCACCCGGCCCCTGGACCACACCCGCTTCCCCTACATCTACCTCGACGCGACGTACTGCAAGGCCCGGGTGAACCATCAGATCGTCTCCCAGGCCGTGGTCATCGCCACCGGCATCACCGAGGACGGCGGACGCGAGGTCCTCGGCCTGATGGTCGGCGACAGCGAGACCGAGGTGTTCTGGAGCGAGTTTCTGCGCTCGCTGCGCGAGCGGGGCCTGACCGGGGTCCGCCTGGTCATCGCCGACCACCACTCCGGCCTGGTCAAGGCCGTCCGCAAGGTGATGCTCGGCGCCGCCTGGCAGCGTTGTCGCGTTCATTGGGCCCGTTAAGAATCAACTCAGCGCATTTGTCGTCGAGATGGAGGTGAGCAGGGATTCGGCGGTGCGGTGTTGGAACGGGGCCGGTGGCAGGTGGAACCTCTCCGCTTCGAGGAGGGGACGGACGTCGCGGAAGGCGTTGCCGATGGTGCTCCGGTTCACTTGGAACAACTCGGCCAGTACTTCGCCGGTGCAGACGCGACGGTGGAACAGGACGGTTGCCAGGACACGTTCCGGATCGGTGATCTTCTGGGCGAACACACCGCCGCGGGTGCCCGGTTGCCGCGGTCTGCCGCGCTGGGTGTGACGGCGCCCCTCGACGAGGGCGGCCTGACGGGGTGCGAGGCGTTCGATGAGTTCCTGCAGGTCCGTGCGGCTCATCCCGGTCAAGGCCGGATCGCAGAGCTCTTCGGGCAGAGACGCACGGCTTCGGGCGGGAAGGGCTCCGGTGTTGAGGAACCCGATCAGCTGGTCCGGCTCGGTGAACAGCAGTGTTGTCGGTTCCGCCTTGACCTTGTGGCCGTCCAGGAGGCGACGGGTCTCGGTGATCACCGGGCTGATGACCCGGTCGGTGACCTCCAGCATCTCTGCCAAGACGCGTTGGGGACAGACCTGACGCAGGTAGAGGAGGGTCAGCAGGATGCGGTCGCGGCCGGTGAAGAGGGGCTTGCCGTGGTCGGCGGCCGCCTTGCGACGCGGTCCGCCCCGCTGCTGGAAGCAACGCCGCTCGCGCTCCGCCTCCTGGGCGGCGGCGAGCCGAGCCGTCACGTCGTCGAGTTCGGTTGCGCTCATCCCGGTCAGGCGGGGGTCGTCCAGTAGGTCCAGGACTGTTCTGCGTCCCGGCACCGTTGCGGCCGGCCCGCTTCGCGGCGGTGGCGGCTCCGCGGTGGTCAGGGGCGCGGGGTGGAGCGTGTAGTTCCAGCTGCCGCGAGCCTTGTGGGGTTCCAGGGGTAGGGCTTTCATACGGGCCTTGCTGATGGCGACGCCGAGCGGGTAGGAGCGGGTGTCGAGCTCGGCCTGGACGCGCAGCCCGCTGCGGGTGGTGGTGGAGGCGATCGCGTTCACGATGACTTCGTGGCTGGTCAGCGGCCTTCCACGCCAGTTCATGGTGACGTGGGAGAAGAGTCGGTGCTCGATCTTGTTCCACTTCGAGGTGCCCGGCCAATGCCGTTGCTTGAGGTTGTCAAGCAGTTCGTGACGCCGGGGCGGCGTAGTCGTTGGGCCGGGCATGCATCCTTGGGTGGGGTTGTCTGATCA
>NZ_JBEZLR010000145.1:0-19349 GCF_040652275.1 Streptomyces sp. NPDC048275 | reverse complement strand
CCTCCGCCTTGCAGTTGGACGCACCAGACCCCGCTCACCAGCGTTTATAGGGCGCCGCCGATTTCCTGCGACTTGATCCGCCGGACAGGCCCTAGTCGGCCAGCGGATCGGAGCACGGGCAGCTCCGAGCGTCGCTTCCGAATGCTCCTGCGACCTGCGACCTGCGACTTGCGGCTTGCGGCTTACTGATCGCGGTCCGCGGAATCACGGCTCTCGGCATCACGGCCCACGGCCTGCGGCTCCGTCGTCTCCGCCTCCAGGCTCGCCCGCGTCGCCGCGCCGTACACGCCCTGTTCGTCGGCCGTGATGCCGCGGGCCCACTGGTAGCGGCGTACGGCGTCCTCGACCTGGTTGGAGTAGGAGCCGTCGGTGGTGCCGACGTAGAGGGACAACTGGCGTAGGCGCAGCTGGAGTTCGGTGACCTCGGAGCCCTTGTCTCCGGGGCGCAGGATCTGGGCGGCTTCGTCGTCCGAGGCACTGTTACTGGGTGTCGCCGTGCTGCTGGTCGGGGCGGTGGGCGCCGTCTGTGACGGGGTGGCCGACCGGGACGGCGTCGCCGACACGCGCGAGCGTGTCGGCGAGGGGGACGAACTCTTGGTGGGCGTGACCACCGGGGCCGGCGCCGACACCGTGGACGACGCCCTTTCGGTCGGCGACGCCGAGGTGGACGTCCGCGACGGCTCCGGCACGCTCGCCCGTATGTCGTCCGGCGACGCGCTGTCCCGCGCGGGGGTGTCGTACGAGAACAGCCCGCTCGCCAACCCCGCCGCCGCCACGGCGGCCACACAGGCCACGGCGACGGCCAGCAGCGCCGTACGCCGCCGACGCCGGGGCGGCTCGTCCTCCGGGCCAAGCGCCCGGGCCGGGCCCGGCTCCGGTGAGTCCTCCGACCCGCCGGCCGGTCCGCCGGTCTCCAGCCAGGTATCCGGCGTCGGCTCGGCCGTCGTCTGCGGCTCGGCGTCCGGCCTCGGCCCGGCGCCCACCCCCAGCTCGACATAAGGACGTATCCGCAGCGGGTCGAAGTCCTCCGCCGCGGCTGCCTCCGCCGTGCGGGCGTCGCGCAGGGCGTCGGACGCCCGTTGTGTGCAGGCGCAGGACGGGGTGCCGTCGGGCGTCCGGGGCGCCGCGCACTCGGGGCAGACATGCCCGTTCGATTCGGTCACGCGTCGGGTCCCTCCCCCTGAGGCTCCGGAGACTCCCCTAAGAACTCCCCCTGCAGAACTCCCGAGGTTATCCACATGCCTCACACAATCTCCCGTGAGCCCCCGGAATCCCAGCCTCCGCAGGAATCGCACGATTCGCGGGGTTCATTGGATTCAACAGGCCATAACCGGCCATACCGACCACCATGGAGGGTGACCGAGACCCTCGGGCTCACGGGAGGTCCGTATGACGGGCGACACACCCCGCGACGTGCACGACCCGGACGCACCGCACGGCCCCGACGCACCGCACGGCCCGGACGCGCCGTACGGCGTGAACGAGTCGGCCCTGCGCAGGCGCTCGGCGGCTGCCGTCGACGCCCGGGAAGAGGTGCACGGCGGTGTCGTCGTCTCCATCGGCGCGCTGCTGCTCGGCATGCTGCTGGCCGCCCTCGACCAGACGATCGTGTCGACCGCGCTGCCCACCATCGTCAGCGAACTCGGCGGCCTGGAGCATCTGTCGTGGGTGGTCACCGCGTATCTGCTCGCGTCGACCGCGGCGACACCGCTGTGGGGCAAACTCGGCGACCAGTACGGCCGTAAGAGGCTGTTCCAGGCCGCGATCCTGATCTTCCTGGTCGGCTCGGCCCTGTGCGGCATGGCGCAGAACATGCCCGAACTCATCGGCTTCCGGGCGCTGCAGGGTCTCGGCGGCGGTGGCCTGATGGTGCTGTCCATGGCGATCGTCGGTGACATCGTCCCGCCGCGTGAACGGGGTAAGTACCAGGGCCTGTTCGGTGCGGTCTTCGGTACGACGAGCGTGCTCGGACCGCTGCTCGGCGGGTTCTTCACCGAGCACCTCAGCTGGCGTTGGGTCTTCTACATCAACCTGCCCATCGGCGTGGTCGCACTCATCGTCATCGCGACGGTCCTGCACATCCCCAGGAAGTCCGCCGAGCACGTCATCGACTACCTCGGCACCTTGCTCATCGCCGCGGTCGCCACCTGCCTGGTCCTGGTGGCCTCGCTCGGCGGCACCACCTGGGGCTGGAGCTCGCCGCAGATCATCGGCCTCGCCTTGCTGGGCGTGGTCCTGGCCCTGGCCTTCGTGGCCGTGGAGCAGCGGGTCGCCGAACCCGTCCTCCCGCTCAAACTGTTCCGCATCCGCACCTTCACGCTCTCCGCCGTCATCAGCTTCATCGTCGGCTTCGCGATGTTCGGCGCGATGACCTACCTGCCGACGTTCCTCCAGGTCGTCCAGGGCGTGAGTCCCACCCTGTCCGGCGTGCACATGCTGCCGATGGTGTTCGGTCTGCTGCTCGCCTCCACCGTCTCCGGCCAGATCGTCAGCCGTACCGGCCGCTGGAAGGTGTTCCCCGTCGCGGGCACGGCGGTCACGGCCATCGGTCTGCTCCTGCTCCACCAGCTCGACGAGAACAGCGGCGTCGGCGAGATGAGCATCTACTTCTTCGTCTTCGGCCTGGGCCTCGGTCTGGTCATGCAGGTGCTGGTCCTGATCGTGCAGAACGCGGTCTCGTACGAGGATCTGGGCGTCGCCACCTCCGGCGCCACCTTCTTCCGCTCCATCGGCGCCGCGTTCGGCGTGGCCATCTTCGGCTCGGTCTTCGCGAGCCGCCTCGGCGACAAACTGACGCAGGTGCTCAGCGGACAGCAGCTCCCGGCGGGCATCACCCCGGACGCGCTCAAGGCCGACCCGAAGGGCATCGCCGAGCTGCCGGCCGCGCTGCGACAGCCCGTCCTGCACGCGTACGCCTCGTCGATCACCGACGTCTTCCTGTATGCCGCCCCGGTCGCCGTCGTCGGCTTCTTGCTGGCCTGGTTCCTGCACGAGGACAAGCTGCGGGGGTCGGTCACGGCGCCGGACATCACCGAGACGCTGGCCTCCAACCCGGTGCAGCGGTCGTCGTACGACGAGGTGTGCCGCGCGCTGTCCGTGCTCGGCAGCCGGGAGGGGCGGCGCGAGATCTACGAGAAGATCACCGCGCGGGCGGGGTACGACCTGCTGCCCGCCGCGAGCTGGCTGCTGCTGCGGATCAAGAAGTACGGCTGGGCCGAGCCCGCGCTGCTGGCCGAGCGCAGCACCGTACCGCTGACCGTCGTGCTCGCCGCGGCGCGCCAGCTCGAGGAGCGCCGGCTCGCCGCCCGCGAGGGGCTCGACCTCGTGCTCACCGACCAGGGTCGGGTGGCCGCCGGGAAACTGGCCAAGGCCCGTGAGGAGTCCCTCGCGGAGCTGCTCGGCGACTGGTGGGGCCCGGACCGGCCGACCGACCTGGCCAAGTTGGTCGAGGAGCTGAACGCCGAAATGTGCGGCTCCGACGCGGAGCGCCCCCACGAAGGGGCGGTCCCGCGCCCGCAACGGACACGGGTGTGACGGAGCTGTTTGAGCGCGGTGTTCCGGGCAACTCGGACCGGGAACCGGCCCGACTGGGTCGAGAATCCCGGAAGGCACGCACCCATGTCCACAGGCGTGATCATCGCTCTGATCGTGTTCGTGGCGGCTGTTGTCGTTGTCGCCGCCGTCCTGACCCTCCTCACCCGCAGGCCGCAGGGCGGGCGCACACTGCGGCGGCGCTTCGGGCCCGAGTACGACGCTGCCGTCGCCCAGCACGGCGGCGACACCCGCGCCGCCGAGCACGACCTCGCCGAGCGGGTGAGGCAGCATGGCTCGCTGCGGGAGCGGCCGCTGGAACCGGCGGCCCGCGAGGAGTACGCGGCCCGCTGGACGGCCGTCCAGGAACACTTCGTCGACTCGCCCCAGGAGGCGGTGACCGAGGCGGACCGGCTGCTCGCCGAACTGGCCGGCGAGCGAGGCTTCCCCGATGGCGGCCACTACGAGGAGCAGTTCGCCGCGCTCTCCGTCCACCACGGACACCATGTCCACGGATACCGGCGCGTGCACCGCGCCGCGCACACCCGAACTCCGGACGGCCACGCCGGCACGGAAGAACTCCGCGAGGCCATGGTCGAGGCCCGCGCCCTGTTCCAGGACCTGGTGTCCCCGACCCGCGAGGACACCGTACGCCCCGAGGAACCCGCCCCCGACGATCGCCCACACCTGCCGCGCGTGCTCACCAGGCGCCATGCGAAGGGGAGTTGAAGAAGGTGAAGAAGATGACACCGGACAACGGCAACGAGGACACCGCACGTCGTGAGGCGACGCCTCGTGAGGAGATGCCGGGCCGCGTCTTCGCGACGGGCACGCCCGCAGACCCGGCCTCTTACGAGCCCGGGGAGGCACCCCGGCAGGCCCCCGGCACACGGACTTCCAGTGAGGTCGAGGGCGTTGCCCGCGGGCCCGCCGGCAGCGCCCCGGGTGAGCCCGGCGACGACCGCCGGTCCCGCGAGCCCACCCGCACCGGAAACTACGAGTCCACCCGCACGGGGCAAGACGAGCGCACCCGCGCCGGGCGGGATGACCTCACCCGCACGGGGCAAGACGAGCGCACCCGCGCCGGGCGGGATGACCTCACCCGCACGGGGCGGGACGAGTCCGCCCGTGCCCGGCGGGACGACCTCACCCGCACCGGGGCGGACGACCTCACTCGCACCGGGGCGGACGACCTCACCCGCACCGGGGCGGACGCCTCCACCCGCACCGCACGGCGTGAAACCCCGCACGGGGGCGGCAACGGTGCGCTGCTGTCGCACGACGAGTGCGACAAGTACGCGGTGCGGTTGCAGCACGCGGTGGGTGAGTTCGTCGACGGCCCGCGGGCGTCCGTCGAGGAGGCCGACCACGTCCTCGAAGAGCTCACCGCCCGGTTCACGGACGCCGTGGCCCAGCGCCGTCGGACGCTGCGCACGTCCTGGCAGGAGGCCGGTAAGGGCGGGTCGCCCGACACCGAGCGGCTGCGCCTGGCCCTGCGCGACTACCGGGAGGTCACCGAGCGACTCCTGCACCTTTGAACCCGCGCTGCCGCACTCGGTAACCGTGAGGCCGCGTCCCGGACCATGTCCCGGGGCGCGGCCTCACGCGTCGACGTGGTCACCCGGCCCGGCGCTCGCGCCACTCCCGGACGATCTCGTCCACGTCGTACGGCTTGAGGCCGAGGGGAGGCCCCGGCGGCGGCTTGAACATGACCTCGCGGATCTTGGCGTTGATGTCCTCGACGATCCGGCGCACGGCCCGCTCCGAGGGGGCCACGGAGGCCGCCGCGAGCGCGTCCTCGGCCTCCTTGCGCAGGGCCAGCGTCGGCGGCAGCACCGAAAGTCCCTCGCGGGCCATCTTCCGCTTGACCCACCACAGTTCGTCGTACGACGTGTCGGTCACCTCGGGCATCGGCTTGCCCGCGCCGGGGAGGTCGGCGAAATCGCCGCGGGCCTCCGCCTCGCGGATCTGTTTGTCGACCCAGGACTCGAAGCTGACGCCGGGTGGCTTGCGCTCGGTCATACGTCCATTGTGCCGGAGAACGCCCGATCGGACGATGGGCCGATCTATCATGCGGCGGCGGTGCGTCAACCACGCCCGGCACGAGGACAATTGATCCACTGGACCTGATCCACTGGACCGCTGCACAGCTGAACCGCTGGAACACGAAGGAGCGCACGTGCTCGAACTCACCATGGCCTCGGTCACCGGGGCGGACGCCGGTGCGACGGCCGGAATGCTGATGGCCGACGCACCGAGCGAGCCCGGCGCCATGCTGCGGGTGGGCCGGGACCGGACCGTGTGCCGTCTCGTGACCCCCGACGACTGGCTGTTCGTCTCCCGGGTGCATCTGGAGTTCCTGTGCGGCCCGGACGGCTCCTGGCAGGTCACGTGGCTGCGCGGGTCACGTCCGGACCCCTCCTCCGAGGTACGGCTGACGCTGGCCGGCCTGCCGACCCAGCCTCTCCCGTACGGCGGGACGGCGACGCTCCCCGCGGGCGGCTCCGGGGAGATCGTCATCCTCGACCGCACCGGCCCGCACAGCGTGAACGTGGGCTTCTACCACGAGGTGTGAAGCCGGAAGCCGGTCACGGCAGCACCCGCGCCAGCGCGAACCCGTCGTACCCCTTGCTGCCCACCGTCTGGATCGCCGTACCGCTCAACTTCGGGTGGGAGGCGATCAGTTCGAGCGCGGACCGGGTGCCCCGCACGCTCGGGTCGGGGCTGCCCGCGTCGACGACCCGGCCTTCGCGCGCGACATTGTCGAGAACGATCACGCTGCCGGGGCGGGTGAGCTTGAGGGCCCACTCGATGTAGTGCGGGTTGTTCACCTTGTCCGCGTCGATGAAGACGAAGTCGAAGGGCTCAGGATTCTCCTCGGCCAGTTTCGGCAGCGACTCCAGTGCGGGGCCCACCCGCACCTCGGAGATCTTGTCGAGGCCCGCGCGGGCGAGGTTGCGGCGGGCAACCTCGGCGTGCATGGCCTCGTACTCGAAGGTGATCAGCCGGCCGTCGGCGGGGAGTGCGCGGCCCAGCCAGATCGTGCTGTAGCCGCCGAGCGTGCCGATCTCGAGGATGCGGCGTGCGCCCTGGATCTGAGCGAGGAGCTGGAGCAGCTTGCCCTGGTTCGGCGCGACGTTGATCGGGGGCAGCCCGGCCGCGTCGCTGTCGCGCAGCGCCGCGGCCAGGGTCTCGTCGGCGGGGGAGAGGAGGGTGGAGAAGTAGTCGTCGACGTCGTTCCAGAGCTGCGACTCGCTCATGCACCATGCCTTTCGTACGCCTAGTTAGATCAGCTAACTAGTTTCGTGGACGAATCTAGCGGCGGTGCATGTGCTTGTCAGCCGGTTTGCCCGTGTGGCCGGGCTCAGGTCAGCCGATCGGCGGCGGTGCCCTCGACCGCCGGGGCGGAACCCGGGAGCGGTCGGCCGGCACACTCCGCCATGAACCACACCGCCGCGCCGCCGATGACGGCCGCGGCCATCATGTAGTACGCGGGCATCATCATGTTCCCGGTCGCCCCGATGAGCGCCGTCACCACCAGCGGGGTCGTGCCGCCGAAGAGTGAGACGGAGACGTTGAAGCCGATGGAGAGCGAGCCGTAGCGGACCCGCGTCGGGAAGAGCGCGGGCAGCGCGGCGGGCATCGAGGACGTGAAGCACACCAGCAGCAGCCCCAGCGCGCCCATGCCGAGCGCGACCGCGAGCAGGCTGCCCTGGCGGATCAGCAGGATGGCCGGGACGGACAGGGCCAGGAAGCCGACGCAGCCCGCGGCGATGACCGGGCGACGGCCGATCCGGTCGGTGAGGGCGCCCGCGAAGGGCTGCACGATCATCATCAGCGCCATCACGCCGAGGACGACCAGCAGTCCGTGCGTCTCGTCGTACTTCAGCTCGCTCGTCAGATAGCTCGGCATGTACGACAGCAGCATGTAGTCGGTGACGTTGAAGACCAGCACCAGACCCATGCAGAGCAGCAGCGCCCGCCACTGACCCGTGACCATCTCGCGCAGTCGCACCTTCGGGCGCTCCCGCTCCGACTTCTCGACCTCCGCCGCGAACGCCGGGGTCTCCTCCAGGCGCATCCGCAGATACAGCCCGACGATGCCCATCGGGCCCGCGATCAGGAACGGCACGCGCCAGCCCCAGGACAGCAGGTCCTCGGTGGACAGGAAGGCGGTCATGAGGGTGACCAGGCCCGCGCCGCCGATGTATCCGGCGAGGGTGCCGAACTCCAGCCAGCTGCCGAAGAAGCCGCGCTTCTTGTCGGGCGCGTACTCGGCGATGAAGGTGGACGCGCCCGCGTACTCGCCACCGGTGGAGAAGCCCTGCACGAGCCGGGCCAGCAGCAGCAGGATGGGCGCACCCACGCCGATCGTCGCGTACGACGGGATCAGGCCGATCGCGAAGGTGCCGATCGCCATCATGATCATGGTGACGGCGAGGACCTTCTGCCGGCCGACGCGGTCACCGAGCGGACCGAAGACCATGCCGCCGAGCGGGCGGACGAGGAAGGCCGCGGCGAAGGCGCCGAAGGTGGAGAGCAGCTGGGCGGTGGGGTTGCTCGACGGGAAGAAGACCTTGCCCAGCGTCACCGCGATGTAGCTGTAGACGCCGAAGTCGAACCACTCCATCGCGTTGCCGAGGGCCGCCGCCTTCACGGCGCGCTTGACCAGTGCCGGGTCGGTGACGGTGGCTGCTTCGGTACGGACAGGGGCCTGGGGGGCGACAGGAGCTTCGGGCGCTACGGCGGTGTCGCGTGTGACGGTCGGCAAGATTCCGCTCGCCTGCCTTTCGACGGGGACAAGGACGTGGTCCGCCGACGGGGGTGAACCCGGGGCGGACCAAAAAGCGACCATAGGGGCACTCCGCCGCATTACGTGCCGTACGCAACTCGATGCACAGTGCAGGCAAACGCCCTGTACGCAGGGGCGACGGCCGGGCCCGGAGGGGATTTCCGGGGGCCTGCCTGTGACCTTTGTCGCGGACCGGGGGCGGAACCGAACCGTCCGCGCACTATCGTCATTCGGACAAAGAAGGAGAGGACGTCAGGTGAAGTGGGGGTTGCCTGCGTCTCTCCGTGGGGGCGGTGCGAGCCTCATAGGGGTTTGAACAGGCGAACGGGGCGGGAGGGCCGACGGGGCGTGGCGAACGTTGAGCACGGCGGGACAGCGGGTAACGCCTTCGGGGCGGGGGCGGCCGGGACGGCGAAGGAACGGCTGAGCGCGATGCGGATCGGGCTGTGGCTGATCGCCACGGTCCTCGCGATACGGCAGGTCGCCGCCGTCCTCAGTACCCCGAAAGGGGAACGGCTGACAGACCTGGAGACCTGGGTCGGACCCGACGGCGTCCTGCAAGTGAAGGGGTCGCTGTACGACTCGACGCAGTTCACCGGCACCCCGTTCGGCGGGCTCGTCCTCAAACCGCTCACCCGCGCGGCCGAGCAGGCGCTCGGCTGGGGCTGGACCTTCGGCACGCTGCTGCTGGTCGTCGCGCTCGGCCTGGTCGCGGCGCGCGCCCTGCCCAAGCCCGTGAGTCGACGTACGTCCCTGCTCGCCGCACCCGTGGCGATCAGCCTGCTGATGCTGTCGCTGCCGGTGCGCAACGCCCTCAACCTCGGCCAGACCAGCATCATCCCCGTGCTGCTCGTCCTGCTCGGCTGCCTCGCCGTCCGCGGGGAGCGCGCGAGCGGCATCCTGATCGGCCTCGCGGCGGCGCTCCAGCCGACCGTGCTGCTCTTCGCGCCGCTGCTCTGGTTCACCGGGCGCCGCCGCGCCGCCGCCACCACCGGGATCACCTTCGCCGCCGTCACCGCGCTCGCCTGGGCCGCGCTGCCGCACGACTCCACCACCTACTGGGTGAACCACCTGGCGGGCGTCGGTCTCGGCCGGGACGCGGACGACCTCACCAACCAGTCGCTGCACGGCGCGCTGCTGCGGCTCGGACTCAACGGCCCGCTGGAGATCGGGCTGTTCCTGCTGCTCGGCGCGGCCGTCGCGGTCCTCGGGCTGCGCCGCGCCGTGCGCTACGCACAGGACGGACAGCTGCTCCTGGCCGTCGCGATCACCGGCTGTGTCGCGGTCGCCGTCTCGCCCACGTCCTGGCAGCACCAGCTGCTGTGGGTGCTGCTCGCGCTGGTCGGCCGCGTCGGCAGGAAGACCTCGGACCGCTATATGTGGCCCGTCGCCGTCATCCTCGTCATGACGCTGCCCGCGAAGATGATGCTGCCGAACATGTCGGCGCTCTACCCGCTGCGCGACAACGTGGTGCTGCTGGCCGCGCTCGCCGCCGCCCTCGTCGTCCCGTTCCTGTCCCGCACCTCGGAGTACTACCGGGCGCCGATCCCCACCGACTACACGGAGTCCGTCCCGGCCCGCTGGAAGCACATACCGCTGCTCCCCTTCCTGCGTCGCGTCCTCACCCGCCCGAACCTGCTCCTCGAACTCCTCCTGATCCGGGTCGGCTACTCCGCTTACCAGCAGGTCAGGCTCGCGGCGACGGGCGGCACCAACACGGGCGGCCGGGTCACCGCCGAGCACCACGGCGACGAGATCCTCTCCATCGAGCGGTTCCTGCACATCGACATCGAGCTCTGGGCCAACCACGCCGTGGTCAAGGTCGAGTGGCTGCGGGACTTCTTCGACTTCTACTACACGTCGTTCCACTTCGTCGTCCCGCTCTCCGTCCTCGCCGTGCTCTACGTCCGCCGCCCCGCCGACTACCGTTGGGCGCGCTCGGCGCTCGGCTTCGCCACCCTGTTCGCACTCGTCGGTTTCTGGCTCTACCCCCTCGCCCCGCCGCGCCTGATGCCGGGGCTCGGCGTCATCGACACCGTGCACGGCGTGCAGGACTTCTCCAAGCCGGACTACGGCACGCTGACCGCGCTGACCAACCAGTACGCGGCGATGCCCTCGCTGCACTTCGGCTGGTCCCTGTGGTGCGGCCTGGTGATCGCGATTCTCGCCCCCAAGTGGTGGATGAAGGCGCTCGGCCTGCTGCACCCGCTGTTCACGGCCTCGGCGATCGTCGCCACCGGCAATCACTGGGTGCTGGACGCGGTGGGCGGCGCGGCCGTCGTCGGCGCGGGCTTCGGCCTGACCTATCTGCTCCAGGGCCCGCGGCCCGGGCCCCTGATGAAACCCGTGGAGGTCGGCACGCAGGAGCCGGTCCCGGCGACGGGCAGCCGGACGCCGAGCTGACGCCGAACTGGCAGCGACGGCGACACCGTCCCCAGCAGCCGGCACATCGCCGAACTCGACGACGCGGGCACGCCGGTCCGCCTCGCGGCCGCCCCGTCCGACCTCGCCCGCATCATCCGCGAGCTGGACCCGGCGAGAACCCCCGCGCACACCCAGCCATGACGGGGGAGGCAGGAGCAGGGCGTAGGTGTGTTGCTCCTGCCTCCCTCGAGACGGGCCGGCGGCGCCGGGAACGCCGTCGGCCCGAGCACCTCAGACGGCGCTGACCTGGAGCTCCTTGACTCCGTTGATCCAGGCTGAGCGCAGTCGGCGTGGGTCACCGACCAGGGTGAGGTTCGGCATCGCGTCGGCGATGGCGTTGAACATGAGGTCGATCTCCAGGACGGCGAGGGACTTGCCGAGGCAGTAGTGGGGGCCTCCGCCGCCGAAGCCGAGGTGGGGGTTGGGGTCGCGGGTGATGTCGAGGACGTCCGGGTTGTCGAAGACCTCGGGGTCGTGGTTGGCGGAGGCGTAGAAGATCCCGACCCGGTCGCCCTTCTTGATCCGCTTGCCCCCGAGCTCGGTGTCCTGGGTGGCGGTGCGCTGGAACGCGTTGACCGGGGTGGCCCAGCGGACGATCTCCTCGGCGGTGGTCGCCGGGCGTTCACGCTTGTACAGCTCCCACTGGTCGGGGTGGGTGAGGAAGGCGTGCATGCCGTGGGTGATGGCGTTGCGGGTGGTCTCGTTCCCGGCGACGGAGAGCATCAGCACGAAGAAGCCGAACTCGTCGTAGCTCAGGTTGCCCTCGTCCTCGGCCGCGACCAGCGTGCTGACGATGTCCTTCGCCGGGCACTTCTTGCGGTCGGCGGCCATGTTCATGGCGTACGAGATGAGTTCGGTGGCCGACTCGGCGCCGACCTCCTCGGTGATGGCGTACTCCGGGTCGTCGTACGCGATCATCTTGTTGGACCAGTCGAAGATCTTGATCCGGTCGTCCTGCGGTATGCCGATCAGCTCGGCTATCGCCTGGAGGGGCAGTTCGCAGGCGACCTCGGTGACGAAGTCGAAGGGCCCGGAGTGGGCGCGGGCGCTCTCGACGATCGCGTGGGCGCGGGCGCGCAGCCTGTCCTCCAGGGCGCGGATGGCACGGGGCGTGAAACCGCGCTGCACGATCTGGCGCACCCGGGTGTGCTCGGGTGGGTCCATGTTCAGCAGGATCAGCCGCTGGGCGTCGATCGCGTCGCGCTCGATGTGCTCATTGAAGCGAATGATGGCGGTGTTGAGGGTGGAGGAGTAGAGCTCCGGGTGCGTGGAGACGTACTTGACGTCCGCGTGCCGGGTGACCGCCCAGTAGCCCTCGTCCTGGAAGCCGGCGAGGTTGGCCGACTGGGGGATCCAGCGGACCGGTTCGGCCTGTCGCAGTTCGGCGAACTCCGGCAGGGGCACGCGGTGTTGCAGTAGATCGGGGTCGGTGAAGTCGAACCCGTCGGGCAGCGCTGGACAGGTCATCGGCAACTCCCACCATCTGACGGTCCATCAGGAATTGCCGTGAAGGTAGTAACCGGTTCTACAACTAGCAAGGGGTGCGGCGCCTGCAATTGCGTGCGGAGTTCGTGCAGATCGCAACTTCCGGGCCTGCACGCCCCTTGCGCCGATGGACAGCGCGTCAGCAGACTGCACACAGAACTAGAACGCGTACTAGTTCTGCGTGGCGGGTGGCCGGGACGCCCGCGCCGCGCGGGTACCGGAGGAGAGGACTCCCCCCATGGCCGCCGAGCCCGTGATCGTCGAAGCCGTACGGACGCCCATCGGTAAGCGCGGTGGCGCGCTCGCCAATCTGCACCCCGCCTATCTCCTGGGCGAGACCTACCGAGAACTCCTCGGCCGCACCGGCATCCCCGCCGACTGCGTCGAACAGATCGTCGGCGGCACGGTGACGCACGCCGGCGAGCAGTCGATGAACCCCGCACGCACCGCCTGGCTCACCGTGGGCCTGCCGTACGAGACGGCGGCCACGACGGTCGACTGCCAGTGCGGATCCTCACAACAGGCCTCACACATGGTCGCCAACATGGTCGCGGCGGGCGTCATCGACGTGGGCATCAGCTGCGGGGTCGAGGCGATGTCGCGGGTGCCGCTGGGCTCCGGCTCCAAGCACGGGCCGGGAAAGCCCTTCCCCGACGAGTGGAACGTCGACCTCCCCAACCAGTTCGAGGCGGCGGAGCGGATCGCGCGCCATCGTGGTCTCACGCGCGAGAACGTGGACTCACTGGGCCTCGTCTCGCAGGAACGTGCCGCCGTCGCCTGGTCGGAAGAACGCTTCAAGCGCGAGACGTTCGCCGTACAGGTGCCGACCACGGAGGACGAACAACGGGCCGGGCAGGGCATGTGGCGGCTCGTCGACAGGGACGAGGGTCTGCGCGACACGTCCATGGAGGCACTGGCCCGCCTCAAGCCGGTGATGCCGACGGCCGTGCATACGGCGGGTAACTCGTCGCAGATCTCGGACGGTGCCGCCGCCATCATGTGGGCGTCGAAACGAATGGCGCGGGCGCTGAAGCTGCGCCCGCGCGCGCGGATTGTGGCTCAGGCGCTGGTGGGTTCGGACCCGCACTTCCACCTGGACGGGCCGATCGACGCGACGCGAGCCGTGCTGGGGAAGGCCGGGATGTCCCTGAAGGACATCGACCTCGTCGAGATCAACGAGGCCTTCGCGTCCGTGGTGTTGAGCTGGGCCCAGGTCTTCGAACAGGACCTGGAGAAGGTGAATGTCAACGGCGGTGGGATCGCGCTCGGGCACCCGGTCGGGGCGACGGGGGCGCGGCTGATCACGACGGCCCTGCATGAACTGGAGCGCAGGGACAAGGAGTTCGCGCTCATCACGATGTGCGCGGGGGGTGGACTCGCCACCGGGACGATCATTCAGCGGCTGTAGAGGTCCATGAGACGAAGGTGGTGAAGGTGGCGGGCGCGACGGCGAGGGTCGGGCCGGTGGGGTTCTTGGAGTCTCGGATGGCGATGGTGGCGCAGGGGGCTTCGGCGATCTCTACGCACTGGCCGCCCTGGTCGCCGCTGTAGGTCGACTTGCGCCAGGCCAGGGCGCCGAGAGGTGCGCATTCGACGCACTCGCCGCCCTGGTCGCTGCTGTAGCTGGACTTACGCCACTGGATCCCCGTCGGAATCGCGGTGTTCGCCATAGCGTTCCTCCATCACGCGCCGGATCAGCCCCGCCGAGTCTTTGAGGGAGAGCGCGGCGGCTCGGAGATGATCGTAACGGAGTGAGCAGTCCTTGACAGTGTCTGGGTTGGCGGTTGGATGCCCGCTGCCGTAGCTCTCGGTGTAGACGATGGTGGGATCGCTCTCGAAGCGATAGAGGTCGAACGAGCCTTGTAGTCCTGCGTGTTCTCCGACCGAGAGCCGCAGTACCTGGATGTTGATCCGAGGGTTGTTCTCGAAAGACAACAGGTGGGCGAGTTGCTCCCGCATGGTCGCCGGGGCGCCGATCTCCAGGTGCAGCGCGGCCTGACTCAGGACCGCCCAGAAGACCGGCGGTTCGCCTTTCTCGAAGACGCGCTGACGGGCCAGTCGTACGGCGGTGCGGTCGTCGAGGTTGGTCTCGTCCAGCGAGCCCAGCACGGCGCGCGCGTATGCCTTGGTCTGGAGGAGGCCGAGGATCATGTGCGTCTGGAAGGAGCAGATCTCGACCGCTCGCGTCTCCAACTCCGCCACCTGTTGAAACCAAGCGGGAAGTTGACTACGCATCACCAGCTCGACGAGCCGGGACAGTAACCCACCCGTCCCCAGCGCCGCGTCAACCCGCTCGCTGAACTCCGGAGTTGGCAGCTTCCTGGCCGTCTCGATCTGGCCCACCAGCGAGCCGGTGTAGTTGACGATGTCGCCGAGCTGCTTCTGTGTCAGCCCCGCGGATTCACGGTGACGGCGCAGTTCGAAGCCGTAGTAGTCGAGTGGTGAAGCGCCCGGGTCGAGGACGTTGATGTGGGTCACGCGCGGCCCCTCTCACGCAACTCGGTCCACTCCGGGACCGGTTGTATCCGTTCCGTAGCCCAGAGTAGTTGCGCGAGGTCAGTCTCATAGGGTGAACGAATACTTTCCCCCCACGCTCCTGGGGCCCCGCCCCGTCCAGTACTCCATGCGCCTCACCGTCAGCGAGCACTCGGCGCGGCACATCCGGCGCATCGCCCGCTCGTTGCTGCGCGAGTGGGACATGGCCGAGCTGACGGACGCCGTGGAACTGGGCGTGACGGAGCTGGTCGCCAACGTCGTACGCCATGTCCCGGACCGGCGCTGCGCGTTGCTGATGCTGCGGCAGGTGACCGGCGTGAGGGTGGAAGTCGCGGACGGCTCGCCGCAACTCCCCGTGGTGCCCGCCTGCTTGTCCCCTGAAGCGGAGGGTGGGCGCGGACTCGTCTTGCTTGACGCGGTTGTCGACAAGTGGGGGGTGGAGCCTGGGCCCGGGGTCGGCAAGACGGTCTGGTTCGAGTGCGGGCCTGACCCCGTCCCTCTGCAGTGAGGCCACCTGGCACGCAGGTCGAAACCCATGTGGGGGCTGAATCACTCATGGTGATGGACGGTCGGCGGGGGAGTCGGAAGATCCCATTTTATCCCTTGATGATGAGGCCACATCTCAGTCGACCGGCCGCGCCACGGCCCCGGGGCGTACATCCCCGGGGCCGTCGTGCGGCCTGCGGAAAGGGGAGCATGGCAGTGAGCGATGAGCAGTCGGCCCGCGAGCAGGAGTACGTCGGTGCTATCGGTCTGGTGACCCCGCTGGCCGCGCCGAAGCCGCCGCCGGCCCCGGCGCCGGACGAGACGTGGCACTTCGGCCGCCACCTCAACCCGGGTGAGGAGGGCGAGGAAGGCTACGTGCCGGTCTACGACGGCACCGCCTGGGTGTACTACGGCAAGGACCACCAGGGTGTGGACCGGCCGGTGCTGATGGCCGACGGCTTCAACACCGGGCCCAGCAAGCTGGACGAGCTCTACCACGGCTTCGAGCGGGGCGAGTACCCGCTGATGAGCCAGCTGCGTGACCGCGGCCGGACCGCGGTCATCTTCGGTTACGGAGAGCGTTCCGCGTCGATCCTCGAAAACGCCGAATTCGTGATCAAGGCCATCACGAAGCTGGTCGACGAACGCAGGAGCAAGCAACCGCTGGTGGTCGGCGGGTTCAGCATGGGCGGCCTGGTCACCCGCTACGCCCTGGCGAAAATGGAATCCCAGGAGATGAAGCACGAGACCGAGACGTACTTCTCCTACGACAGCCCCCACCGCGGCGCGTGGGTACCGATCGGTCTGCAGGCGTTCGCGCACTACATGAAGCGCGGCAACCCGGCCAACAGCGGCCTGTCGGACCAGATCAACAGCGCCGCCTCCCGCGAGCTGATGTGGCAGCACATCGCGACGGTGGACGGCATTCCCGCGCAGGACAAGGAACGCTCCGACTTCCTCTCCGCCCTGGAGGACATCGGCAACTGGCCGACGCGAACGCGGCGCAACATCGGCGTCGCCAACGGCACCGGAAACGGCCAGGGCACGGGGATCCGGCCCGGCGTGGTCGCTTTCCGCTCCACCGGGATGCTGTTCCCCGGCACGATCACCTACACCCAGTCCGAGGGCGACGACGCCGTGGTCGCCGAGCTGAAAGCGAACTTCGGGCAGGACGAGACGATCACCACCGACGGGCTCCCGGAGATCGACGGCGCCCCCGGCGGCACCCTGGCGTCCTTCGGCATCGCCGCAAACACCCTCAACAGTCTGCCCTTCGGCAAGGCCGAAGCCCCGGTCCCCGAGATCTGCTTCGTACCCTCGGTCAGCGCGGTGGCCATCCGAGACCTGGACACCACCGCCCTGCTGAACACGGACATCAGCGCCATCGATCCCAGCGAGAGCGAACTCGACGAGTTCCTGTGCGCCTCACAGAACGAGGCGCACACCAAGATCACCGAGGAGCTGTGCAGCTGGCTCCTCGGTAAATTCGACCAGCGGTAGCCCGCCGGAAATCCGTGACGGTCACGGCCGCCCGTCCGACCCTGGGGCTCTGCGAAGCTCTGACGGTCAAGTGCGGGCGGCCTTGTGGCCCGTTCATTCGGCGGTGGCACAGCCGTCTCGGCTGAGCTGCAGTCACTGCCGTCATTCCCGCCCCGACGCCGCCACCGCCAGCACACCCGACACCACGGCCGCGATCAGCAGCGGGATGCCCAGCCCGTGGTGGAGCACCAGCCACGCGCCGAGCAGTGCGCCCGCGAGCATCGCGAGCACGGCGCCCGTGCGGCGGGGGGAGCGCTTGCCCGAGCCGTCCCCGGCCGGTGAGTCGGAGGCGAGGCCCGTCAGCGTCATCGTCAGGACCGTCGTCGTCAGGTCGGGCACGCCCAGCTTTCGTACCGTCGCGTTGCGCAGGCCCATGGCGATGGCCGTGAGGGAGATCAGCGTGTACGTCGTGCCGGTGGCGCCCGGCGCGGCAAAGGCGACCACCGCGGACACCCCCACGAAGGCCGCCTCGACGGCGAGCGTGACCCGCGCCCAGGTCCGGCGCGTACCGCCGCCGAGCCGCCGCGCGATCCGACCTCCCGCCACCGCGCCCACCAGAAAGGAGACCAGCGAGGTCAGCGTGTGCGGGACGGAGAAGCCCGGCGCCCCGGCCGCGGCGAAGCCCAGCACCACCACGTTGCCGGTCATGTTCGCGGTGAAGACATGCCCCAGCCCCAGATAGCTCACCGCGTCGATGAGCCCACTGACCATGGTCAGCATCAGCAGCACCGGCACCAGACGCAGACCGCGCGCCTCAGGGTCGTACGACTGCGGTTCGGTGCTCCCTGCGCTCATGGTGCCTCCGGTCGGCGGGACGGGCACAGTGCGCTCAAGTCCACCACGGACGCGCAGGACTTTCGGATGTCGACGTGCACCGCGTGTCCGTCGCGTCACGGACAGCGTCTCTACGCCCCGCCGTACAGGCGTTTCAGGTCGACGAGGACCACTTCTCCTCGCTCGGCCGCCGCTTGCAGATGCGGGGTGAAACCGATGCCGCTGTAACAGGCGGGGCGGGCGTGGCTCGTGTCGATGCCTTTGGCGGTGAGGAGTCCGAGGATGTGGCGGAGCCGGTCGAGGTGGCGTACGTCCATGACCTTGTTCCACTTGGCTTCGCCGATCGACAGCAGGATGCCGTGGTCCTGGCCGACCGCGCCGCGCACGACGACGTCGACTTCATGGGAGGTGCGCGCGGCGGGATCGGCGACGGTTCCCGAGGTGACCTCGATGGGCAGGCCGCCGAAGGTGTCGGGTTCCGCGTGCCAGGAGACCCACTCGCGGCACAGGTGCTCGAAGTGGGGGCCGACCACTTTGCTGAGGAACGTGTCCCGGGCGGTGGCCCAGGCTGCCGCCGGGTTGCGCCGCTGCGTCAGCAGGGCCTGGTTCGGGCGTACGACCGCGTGGTGGAACGTGATCAGAGGTTCGGCGATGCGGTACGCGCTGCGGTTGCGGCGGAAGGCGTCCGGTTCCACGGTCAGCAGTCCGCACCGCTTGAGCACGGTCAGCGGCTGGGATGTGTCGGTGGCCTTGCGGCCGACGGTGCTCGCGATGCCGCCGCTGGTGTGGTTGCCGGCTGCGACCGCCGCCAGGAGGGAGTGGTAGAGCGCGCGGTCGCGTACGTCCGGTTCGGCGGTGAGGAGGAACTCCGCCTCGCCCTGCAGGGGGCGTGCGGGGTTGAGGACCGTACGGCATACCCAGTCGTCGAAGTCGTCGAGTCCCGTCGGTACGTCGTCGCCCACGAACTCCCGCCGATAGGCAGGAGTGCCGCCGACCACGGCGTGTGTGAGGACGGCGAGCCGCGGGTCGTCGATGTTCCAGAACTCGGCCGCCTCCCGATACCCCAAGGAGTGGACGACGAGGTCGAGTCCGGCGCGGCCGTACAACGGCGAGGTGCCGGACAGCAGTCCCCCCATGAACGACATCGCACTGCCGCACAGCAGAAGGCGCGGATGCCGGCGCAGATGACGGCCACCACGGACGCCCAAGGCGGCCTGGAGCCGGGAGGGAAGGGATGCGTCGCCCCGGACCAGATACGGAAACTCGTCGATGACGATCGGGACGGGGCGCTGCGCGGCCAGATCGAAGAGGAGCTCCATGGCTTCGCTCCAGTCCCGGGGGCGTGGCGGCACGGGCGCGTCGGTGAAGCGTCCCATCGCCTCACCGATCAGCCTCAGGGACTCGGCTGCCGTCGCCTCGACGGCAGTGAAGTAGAAGCCGCCTGTCGCCTCGGTCAGAGCTTCGAGCAGGAAGCTCTTCCCCTGTCGACGGCGCCCGGACACGACTCCGAGGCGCGGACCGGGCTCCTCGTCGGAGACGAAGGCGGTCAGCTCGCTCCACTCCCAGTCCCGGTCGAAGATCTGGGATGGCTTGGGGATCTTGCGGCGAGGCGGTCGTGGCATGAGACCTCATTTTTAGTGGCGTACATCTAAGAAGTACATCCCTAAGAACGAGGGCGCACGTGTGTGGGTGTGGGTGTGGCGAAGGCGGCGGTCCCGGGGATCGGGGGGGGGCCGCCGCCTTCGCGTCAGGGGGAGCGTTCGGGTTGTTCGGTGCTGGTTGCTCAGTACCAGTGGTGGGTCTGCCAGAAGTTCCAGGCGCC
>NZ_JBEZLR010000144.1:0-19595 GCF_040652275.1 Streptomyces sp. NPDC048275 | reverse complement strand
CACGGCCCCGACCTGGACCGCCTGCCTCGCCTCGCCGTGGTCCCCGGCGGCTCCACCAACGTCTTCGCCCGCGCTCTGGGCCTGCCCAACGACGCCAAGGCCCCCGCCCCCCGGGCCTCACCCGACTGCCGCAGCCGGCATGCACCCTCCCCGTGGACGGCCTTGACTGAGACAACCGCAGTTGATGCGACCGCTGCCGACGCCACCGCGAGGTGCGGAATCCGCAGGAGCAAGCCGGGAGACGCGATGGCGAGGCACGGAATACGAGGGCTGAGCGTACGACGGCTGAGCGCACGAGGGCCGATTCTGGGGGCGGCCACCGCCGCCGTCCTGGCCGCGTCGCTCACCGGCTGCACGGACGACACCAGCACCCCCTCCGACGCCGCCTCCCAGGCCGCCTCCGCCGCAGCCTCCCTCGCTTCCGAGGCCGCGGAGGCCCTGGCCTCCGCCACCGCCGAGGCCGGCCGCAGGCTCGACGAGTTCAAGAACGGCCTGGATGCCAAGGACGAGGTGCGGCTCGGCGACCGAGTGGGCACCGACACCGACGGTCGCTCCACTGTCGAAGTCACCGTCACCAACCCCACTTCCTCGCCCAAGACGTACGTCGTCCAGGTCGACTTCCGCGACCGGAGCGGCAACCTCCTCGACGTCGCCGTCGTCACGGTGGACGACGTCGCCGCGGGCGCCGCGAAGAACGCCACTGCCCGCAGCACCCACCAGCTCACCGGAGACGGTGACGGCGACAACGACGGCGCGATCACGGCCGATGTCGCCCGTGCCGTGCGGAACTGACCACCGTGGCCCAGCACAGCGCCCCCGCCACCACCGACCGGGCCACCACCGACCGGGCCACCACCGACCGGGCCACCACCGACCGGGCCGCCACCGACCGGGCCGCCCGCGGCAGGGCGGCCCGCAAACGCGTCTCCCGTTCCGATCACGCCACCTGGATCCCCGCCGTCGACCGCCCCGATCCCGTCGCCGTCCTGGAACGGCAGGCCAGGGACCGGCTGCAGGAGCTGCTGCCGATCCGGTACGGGCGGATGACCGCGTCGCCGTTCGCCTTCCTGCGCGGAGGCGCCGCCGTCATGGCCGCCGACCTCGCTGCCTCACCCCACACCGGCCTCATGGTGCAGCTGTGCGGAGATGCCCACCTCCTCAACTTCGGTCTGTACGCGTCTGTGGAGCGTGCCCTGCTCTTCGACCTCAACGACTTCGACGAGACGTATCCGGGCCCCTTCGAGTGGGACGTCAAACGGCTCGCGGCCAGCGTCGCGGTGGCCGCCCGCGAGAACGGGCACAGGGAGATGCGGGTGCACCGCGCGGCCGAGGCCGCGGCCGCCGAGTACCGCAAGGGCATGCGGCGGCTCGCTGAGCGGGGCGAACTGGCCGTCTGGTACGAGCGCATCGACGCCGACCGGCTGCTCCCGCTGGTCCGCTCCGCCCGCAACCGGCGGCGCGTCGAGTCGAGCCTCACGCACGCCCGCCGCCGCACCAGCCTGCACGCGCTGGGCAACCTCACCGAGACCGTCGACGGACGGCGTCGCATCGTCCAGGACCCGCCCCTGCTCGAACCGGCCGGAGCACCCGACATGGCGGCGCTGCGCAAGATCTTCAGCGACTATCGCTCCACCCTCACCGAGGAACGCCGCCTTCTCCTCGACCGCTACCGCTTCGTGGACGCCGCCCGCAAGGTCGTCGGCGTCGGCAGCGTCGGCACCCGCTGTTTCGTCGTGCTGCTCGCCGGACGGGACATGGACGACCTGCTGTTCCTGCAGATCAAGGAAGCCACCAGGTCCGTACTCGAAGAACATCTGCCCAGCGGTCCGTACGTCCACCCCGGCCACCGTGTCGTCGCGGGTCAGCGGCTGTTGCAGGTGGCGAGCGACATCTTCCTCGGCTGGATGACCGGCCCGCAGGGACGCGCCTTCTACTGGCGGCAGCTGCGCGACATGAAGGGCTCCGCGGACGTCGCCGGCATGACCCCGGACAGCCTTCTCGAATACGCCCGCCTGTGCGGCGCCGCCCTGGCCCGCGCCCACGCCCGCTCCGGCGACCGGATCGCCATCGCCGCGTACCTGGGCGGCACCGACACCTTCGAACGCGCCGTCGCCGACTTCGCCCTGAGCTACGCCGACCAGAACGAGAAGGACCACGCGATGCTGGTCGCGGCGGTGGCGGCGGGCGTGGTCACGGCGGCCCCCGGACTCTGAGGCCCGCACGGCCCCGGCAAGCCGGTGGGCGCCGCGGCCCCGGCGTCCTCAGCCGTACAGTTCCAGCAGCCCGGCCACGTACGCCGTGAGCCGTTCGCCCAGCACGTCGGGGGTCAGATCCGCGCGCCCCAGCTCCCGCCACGGCACCGCGAGCTTCTCGGCGTCGGGGGAGTAGGCCAGGGCGTCCAGCAGGCGCCAGTACAAGTGGCTCTCGTCGTCGGCCGGTCGGCGTCCCCCGTGCGCCTCGTACCGCTCGCGGAATCCCAGCCCGTACGCCTCTCCGTGCAGCAGCGCCAGGGCAGTGGAGCAGTGGGCGACATCCAGATCCGCCGGCCCCCACGAGGTCTCCACCCAGTCGACGACCCCGCTGATCCGCAGGGTGTCGCCCGCGCCGCTGAACAGCACGTTCCCGGGGTGGAAGTCCCGGTGCAGGAAGCATCCTTCGTACGCGGGAGGATCGCGCCGGATCACGTCCACGGCCCGGTCCCACAGCGCACCCGCCGGTGTGCGGACGCGCTCGGGCGACGTCCATGGCTGGTAGACGCGCGGCCGATCCTCCGGAACCACCGCGTGAATGCGGACGAGTTGACGCGCCAGCAGGTCGACCCGCCGCTCCGGATCGTCCTCGTCGACCCGCACCGAACCCGGCAGCAAGGACATCAACAGCGAGGGGTGGTCGCAGTGTTCGGCGTCGGCGTCGACGGCGTACAGCTCGGGCGCGGGCACGTCCTGGTGCGGGGCGAGCAGGGTGAGAACGGACGCCTCGCGGGCCAGCAGCCCCGGAGCGTGCCGCCGGAAGAAGGGCTTCACGAACGACCGCAGCACCAGCCCCGTACCGTCGTCGAGGGTGAGCCGGCGCATCTGCGAGCTCCAGCCGCCGCGCAGCGCGACGCTCTCCCGTACACTCCCGCCGCCGTCCGGCAGCCGCTTGGCCACCCAGCCCCGGGTCGCGGCCCATCCCCGGTCGTCCAGCCCCACGAGCAGGGCGTCCACGAACCGCTGCCGGTCGTCGGCGTGATCGCGGAACCACAGGCCCACCATGTGGTCGGCGTCCGGGAGTTCGAGCAGGGTGAACTGGGCGTGGGTGGTGAGTGCGTCCGTCACGGCCTCGGTGACGGCGGGCGGGATCACGGCGTCGGTGGCGGGCACGGCGAGCACCGCACGGCCGTCGTACCCGCGCAGCACGTCGAGCGCGGGAGCGTCCCGCCAGCTGTCCGGCGTACGGATGATCTCGCTGAAGCGACTGTCGCCCTCACCGAACGGAACCGGCCAGGCCGCCGCGCCGTACACCGCGGGCGCGCACAGCCCCAGCGCCACCACCCGCTGCCCGTAGTGCCCCGCGAGATCGGCCACCGTCTGACCGCTCATGCTGAATCCGACGAGGATCAGCGGACCGTCTGCGGGCACCTGGGCGTCGATGACGGCGACGGCCTGCTCGAAGCGTCCGCGCAGGCTCAACTCCCGCAGCTCGCCCGAGCTTTCACCGTGTCCGGAGAAGTCGAAGGCGAGGCCTCGGCAGCCGCGCGCGACGAACTCCTCGAGCAGCGGGACCAGCCGCTCCTTGCTGCCGTTGCCGGCACCGTGCAGCAGGACGGCGGTGGCCGGGGCCCCATGGTCATCACCGCCACCGCCACCGCCACCGCCACCGCCGCTGACACAGCTCAGTCGTTCGCCGTCGTGGTCGTGCGTGAAGGAGGAGAGCATTCCCTCATTCACGCACACACGTCCGGTCGGTCGCTCAGGAGGCGGGCACAGCGCTTCGGAGAAATTCGGATGCGGGCGTTCGCGTCCCGTCCCTACGCTGGACAGGCGTTCCGAAGCCGCTGGACATCGCTTCCCGCCGGACAGGCATCAGGTGGCGGACTCAGGGCTACTCTCTACGCACCGACGGACGGGCACCCACCCCCAGTGCCCCGTCGGCACATCCACCCATCCAGAACCAGTCATCCACGCACACAAGGAGTCCCGTCATGGGCACCTTGATCATTTCCGCGACCGCGATCCTGGTCGTCCTGGGCTTCTCGAACCACGTCCTGTGGCTCGCGGCGATCGCCCTGCTCTTCCTGTACGTCCGCCACGGCCGCACCGGAAGCGCGGCGAGCACATCCGCGGCCCCCTCGGGCACGTCCGGTTCGCCGGCCCGTACGGACTCCAGCTACCGCGCGTACCGTCAGCGCCGTGACCAGCAGGCCAAGTGGGAGCGCCGCTACCGCCGCGAGCGTCCGCTGGAGGCCCGCCGCCAGAATCGCCGGCAGTAGTAACCCTGCGACAGAGGTACCGGCACAACAGCGGTACCCGGCCCCGGATCACAGGCCCGGGGCGCCCCAGACGGGGAACCACCGGCTCAGGTCCTGCTCGATCCGCAGATCGTCGGCGAGCGCGGCCTTGATCTGCAATTCGAGCGCGTTGTCGCGCCGCCGACCCACACCGGCCAGCGGCGCGAAGGGGTAGAAGGTCCCGCGCTTGTAGAGATAGACGAGCCCGAGCCGCCGCTGCCCGGCGGCCTCGGCCTCCTCGAAACCCACCACCGAACACAGCAGCTGCGGACCGAACCCGCTGCTCTCCAGCGCGCTGTTGACCGCGTGCAGATCGCTGACCAGTGCGGGCAGATCGTCGGGCGCACGCCGCGATACCAGCCACGAGTACCCGTACTCGTCCTGGGCGAGCTCCACAGGCGAATCGATGCGTCCCGCGTCCGCGTCGAGCAGTTCCCGCACGTCCCGGTGTGTCTGGGCGAAGGCCGCGCCCTCGACGGTGGCGAAGCACACCGCGCCTGTTCCGGTCGGGGTGTATCCGGTGGCGGCCTGCAGGGCCACGGCCGCCGACGGCAGCCCGAAGAGCTGGTCGAGATCGGGTGCGACGGCCTTGGTGCGCCCGAGCAGAATGTCCAGGATCCCCATGCTCAGGTGGCCTTCCCGGGCTTCGCCGCCTCACCCAACTCGGCCGAGATACGCCCGAGCTGTTCGAGCCGCTGCTCCAGGCTCGGGTGGGTGGAGAAGAGGTTCGCGAACCCCGGCTCGGCGCCGAGGGCGGGCGTGAAGTAGAAGGCGTTGAAGGCCTGCGCCGTCCGCAGATCCTTGGTCGGAATCCGCGCGATGTCCCCGGAGACCTTCGTCAGCGCGGACGCGAGCGCCGAGGGCCGTCCGGTGAGCAGGGCCGCGGCCCGGTCGGCGGCCAGTTCGCGGTATCGGGACAGGGCCCGGATGAGCAGGAAGCTGATCGCGTACACGGCCGCGGAGACGGCCAGCACCGTCACGAAGACCACCGCGGTGTTCTGGTCCCTGCGCCCTCCACCGAGGAGCTGCGAGTAGAAGGCGAACCGCACGATCAGCCCGGCGATCACCCCGAGGAACGAGGCCACGGTGATCACGGCGACATCCTTGTGCGCCACGTGCGACAGCTCGTGCGCGAGGACACCTTCGAGCTCGTCCGGCTCCAGTCGCCCCAGCAGCCCGGACGTCACGCACAGCACCGCGTGATCGGCGTTGCGCCCGGTCGCGAACGCGTTCGGCATGTCCAGATCGGAGACGGCCACGAGTGGCTTCTGCATGTCGGCCACGGCACACAGCCGGTCGACGACCCCGTGCAGCTGCGGATACTCCTCCCGCTCCACGATCCGCCCGCGCATCGCGTACAGCGCGATCCGGTCCGAGAACCAGTACTGCGCGCCGAGCATCCCGGCCGCGACGACCACGACCAGCACCCAGGACTTCAGCAACACGATCAACGCGGCGACGAACGCCACGTACAGCAATCCGAGCAGAAACATCGTGATCGTCATCCGCACGGTCAGCCGTCGATCGCTCCGGAACCGGCTCTGCATCATGCATCACCCCGCACTCAGGCACTCGTCCCGATTCCATTGTGCGCCCGCGCTGCCCCATGAACGGGCCCCGAACGGCTCCACGGGGAGCAAAGAACCGTCCGGACAAAGAACCCCCGCAACGACGGAGCCCCGCCACCACCCGAAGGCGATGGCGGGGCTCCGTACGACAGACGAAAGCCGGGTCGGCTCACACGTCGTAGTACAGCTCGAACTCGTGCGGGTGCGGACGCAGCTGGAGCGGCGCGATCTCGTTCGTGCGCTTGTAGTCGATCCACGTCTCGATCAGGTCGGACGTGAAGACGTCGCCCGCGAGCAGGAACTCGTGGTCGGCCTCGAGGCGGTCCAGGACGGCCGGGAGCGAGGTCGGGACCTGCGCGACGCCCGCGTGCTCCTCGGGAGCCAGCTCGTAGAGGTCCTTGTCGATGGGCTCGGCCGGCTCGACCTTGTTCTTGATGCCGTCGAGGCCCGCGAGGAGCAGCGCCGAGAAGGCGAGGTACGGGTTGCCGGAGGAGTCGGGCGCGCGGAACTCGACGCGCTTGGCCTTCGGGTTCGAGCCCGTGATCGGGATACGCATGGCAGCGGAACGGTTGCGCTGCGAGTAGACCAGGTTGACCGGGGCCTCGAAGCCGGGGACCAGGCGGTGGTACGAGTTCACCGTCGGGTTCGTGAAGGCGAGGAGGGAGGGAGCGTGCTTGAGGATGCCGCCGATGTAGTAGCGGGCGGTGTCCGAGAGGCCCGCGTAGCCCGCCTCGTCGTAGAACAGCGGGTCGCCGTTGCTCCACAGCGACTGGTGGACGTGCATGCCCGAGCCGTTGTCGCCGAAGATCGGCTTCGGCATGAAGGTCGCGGTCTTGCCGTTGCGCCAGGCGACGTTCTTCACGATGTACTTGAAGAGCTGAAGGTCGTCGGCCGCGGCGAGCAGCGTGTTGAACTTGTAGTTGATCTCGGCCTGACCGGCGGTGCCCACCTCGTGGTGCTGGCGCTCGACCTGGAGGCCGGACTTGGCCAGTTCCAGGGAGATCTCGGCACGCAGGTCGGCGAAGTGGTCGACCGGCGGGGTCGGGAAGTAGCCGCCCTTGTAGCGGACCTTGTAACCGCGGTTGTCTTCCAGCGCACCGGTGTTCCAGGCGCCCGCCTCGGAGTCGATGTGGTAGAAGGCCTCGTTCGACTTGGTGTCGAAGCGCACGCTGTCGAAGACGTAGAACTCGGCCTCGGGACCGAAGTACGCGGTGTCGGCGATACCGGTCGACGCGAGGTAGGCCTCGGCCTTCTTCGCCACGTTGCGCGGGTCACGGGAGTACTGCTCACCCGTGATCGGGTCGTGGATGAAGAAGTTGATGTTGACCGTCTTGTCGCGGCGGAAGGGGTCGACACGCGCGGTGGACAGGTCGGCGCGGAGGGCCATGTCGGACTCGTGGATGGCCTGGAAGCCGCGGATCGAGGAGCCGTCGAAGGCGAGCTCCTCGGTGGGGTCGAAGATCTCCGCCGGCAGCGTGAAGTGCTGCATCACACCCGGCAGGTCGCAGAAGCGGACGTCGATGAACTTGACGTCCTCGTCCGCGATGAACTTCTTGGCCTCGTCGGCGTTCTGGAACATCCAGCTCCTCCTACTCCCGCCCACAGTGGACCGGGGTGGTAGTTCGTTCGTGCGGCCAGTGCGGTGGCACACGCTGATTCCGACACTAGGGACGGGTGATTTCTCAAGCATGACCCATTTGTTTCGCCCAAGTTAACCGAACCTGTTCGGTCGGGCCCCTCCTGTCCGTATGCCAAAACGGGCGCAGTACGGTGGACGGGTGGACAACAGGCAAGCAATCGGATCGTGGCTCTCCGGACCTCGCGCGGCCTTGGAGGACGCGGGCGCCGACCTCGGATACCGGGGCGAACAGCTCGGTCTGCCGGAGCACGGCCCCGGCTCCATCGCCCGCCCGGGACGCCGCCTCGGCGCCCTCGCCGTCGACTGGGCCCTGTGCCTGCTGATCGCATACGGGCTGCTCACCGACGGCTACGACGCGGCTACCGGCAACTGGGCCCTGCTCGTCTTCCTCGTCCTCGGCATCCTGACCGTCGGCACGGTCGGCTTCACCCCCGGCAAGCGCCTGTTCGGCCTGCGGATCGTCCCCGAGGGCGGCGGCCGGCTGAACCCCCTGCGCGCCGTGCTGCGCACGCTGCTGCTGTGCGTCGCCCTCCCGGCGCTGATCTGGGACCGCGACGGCCGAGGACTCCACGACCGGCTGGCGCGCACCATCGAGGTGCGGATCTAGCACTTCTCGTACGACGGACCAGCACTTCTCGTGCGACGAACCAGCACTTCTCGTACGACGGACCAGTGTTTTTCGTGCGACGAACCAGCACTTCTCATGCGACGGACCAGTGCTTCTCGTACGACGAAGGGGGCGCCCGGAGAGATCCGGGCGCCCCCTTGCGTGTCGGAGGGATATCAGCGGGCCTTCGGCCCGCCACCACGTGGCATCCGCATGCCCTTGGGCATCGGACCCTTGGGAAGCGGCATGTTGCTCATCAGGTCGCCCATCGCACGCAACCGGTCGTTGGTCGTGGTGACCTGCGGGCCGCTGAGCACGCGCGGCAGCTTCAGCATCGTCGTGCGGAGCTTCTTGAGCTCCACCTGACCCTCGCCGGTGCCCACGAGCACGTCGTGCACCGGCACATCGGCGACGATCCGCGCCATCTTCTTCTTCTCGGCGGCCAGCAGGCTCTTCACCCGGTTCGGGTTGCCCTCGGCCACCAGCACGATGCCGGCCTTGCCGACCGCGCGGTGCACCACGTCCTGGCTGCGGTTCATCGCCACCGCCGGAGTCGTGGTCCAGCCCCGCCCGATGTTGTCCAGCACGGCCGCGGCTGCGCCCGGCTGGCCCTCCATCTGCCCGAAGGCGGCTCGCTCGGCCCTGCGCCCGAAGACGATCGCCGACGCGAGGAAGGCGAGTAGCAGACCGAGAATGCCCAGGTAGTACGGGTGGTCGATCAAGAGGCCGATCGCGAGGAAGACACCGAAGGTGACGATTCCGACTGCCGCGAGTACAAGACCGATCTTGGAGTCGGCCTTGCGAGTCATCTTGTAGGTCAGAGCGATCTGCTTGAGTCGCCCGGGGTTCGCAGCGTCCGCTGCAGTTTCCTTCCTCGCCATGCCACGAAGTCTACGTGGCCCGACAAGCGCCGACGACGGCAGTGTCCAGGCGGAAGGCGGCGGTGCCCGCCCAGGGACCGGCGACGGTCACGAACGCGTCGCCACGGCCTCCAGCACGCGCTGCGCCTCGACCCTGTCCTTGGCGCGGCGGCGGTCCTCCAGGACGGAGGTCCAGGCGTTGCGGCGAGCGGTGCGCTGACCGCTGCTCATGAGCAGCGATTCGACGGCACGGAGTGCATCGGTGAACGACGGGATGGCGGTGGCGCGTACGGGCGCGGCCTGCATGATGGAGGTCCCCCCTCGGGATGGCGGCTGTGGGCGGGGTTGTACGTGGCGTAAGACCAGGGTCACTGATTGGTGTTACCAGGGCATGACCGACCGGTCAAACACCAATGAAGCCTTGATGCAGCGGGCCCCATCCTTGACGCGGCCCTGACGGGCGCCCCAGCTGCGGGGACGGGTCGGACAGCATCGAACGAGCCAGTGTTGAGGGGGAGTTGCTTGTGCGCCGATTCACACACGCGGGGTGGCACTGAGTGCCACCCCGCGTGTTGTACGGCGTGTCCGTCCGATGGGGCCGAACGGGTCATGGGGCGTCCTGTACGTCGCCTCAGACCGCCTGCGAGGCGACGTAGGCGCCCCGCTTCTCGATCGCCATCTGGTAGAGCCGGCCGGCTCGGTAGGAGGAGCGGACCAGCGGGCCCGACATGACGCCGGAGAAGCCGATCTGCTCGGCCTCGTCCTTCAGCTCCACGAACTCGTGCGGCTTGACCCAGCGCTCCACGGGGTGGTGGCGCACGGAGGGGCGAAGGTACTGCGTGATGGTGACCAGCTCGCAGCCCGCCTCGTGCAGCTGGCGCAGGGCCTCGCTGACCTCCTCGCGGGTCTCGCCCATGCCGAGGATCAGGTTCGACTTCGTGACCAGACCGTAGTCACGGGCCTCGGTGATGACCTTCAGCGAGCGCTCGTAACGGAAGCCCGGGCGGATGCGCTTGAAGATCCTCGGGACCGTCTCGACGTTGTGCGCGAAGACCTCGGGGCGGGAGGAGAAGACCTCGGCGAGCTGGGCGGGCTCGGCGTTGAAGTCGGGTGCGAGCAGCTCGACCTTGGTGCGGCCGCTCTCGCGGTTCGCGGTCTGCGCGTGGATCTGGCGGACCGTCTCGGCGTACAGCCAGGCGCCGCCGTCCTCCAGGTCGTCGCGGGCGACGCCGGTGATGGTCGCGTAGTTCAGGTCCATCGTGACGACGGACTCACCCACGCGGCGGGGCTCGTCGCGGTCGAGTGCCTCGGGCTTGCCGGTGTCGATCTGGCAGAAGTCGCAGCGCCTCGTGCACTGATCGCCGCCGATGAGGAACGTGGCCTCGCGGTCTTCCCAGCACTCGTAGATGTTGGGACAGCCCGCCTCCTGGCAGACCGTGTGCAGGCCCTCGCTCTTCACGAGGTTCTGCATCTTCGTGTACTCGGGACCCATTTTCGCCCGGGTCTTGATCCACTCGGGCTTGCGCTCGATGGGGGTCTGGGCGTTCCGGACCTCCAGGCGCAGCATCTTGCGTCCGTCGGGTGCGACTGCGGACACATCGGCTCCCTGTAGCTTCGATTCTTCGGCGTACACCAGGGTACGCCCGTGCGGTTCTCGGCCCCCGGGGTGGGCAACCTTGCGGACGGGGGGTGCATTCCCGGGCCTTGCCTCGCCTCCTGGCCCCCGCCATCGCCCGAAGGGCTCGTCCTCAAGCGCCGGACGGGCTGACATGCCCAGCCCGTCCGGCGTTTGAGGGCGAGTCCTTCGGGCCGAACGGGGGTCTGGGGGCGGAGCCCCCAGGTACGGATGGGACGGGTAGGGGCGGCGGGGGCGAGAAACCGGTCGGCCCGCTACGCCGATGCCCGCTCCACCACCCGCGGCGCCGGCTCCGCGTTCTCCAGCACATCCCGCAGGTGCCGCTCGGCAACGGGCAGCACCTCGCCGATGGTGAGGTCGCGCCCCAGCTCGTACGCCAGCGACGTCACCCCCGCGTCACGGATCCCACACGGGATGATCTTGTCGAACGAGGACGTGTCGGGATTCACATTCAGGGCGAACCCGTGCATGGTGACCCCCTTGGCGACGCGGACGCCCATCGCGCAGATCTTGCGGTCCTCGCGCCGCTGCCCGGCGTTGGAGGGCGCGTACTCCGGACCGTTGAGCCGCGGGTCGAACTCCTCGTCGGTCAGCCGCGGGTCGAAGTCGAGGGAGAGTCCGCCGAGCGAGGGGCGCGGGCGCTGGTCCACCGGGTCGCCGAGCACCCAGACGCCCGCCCGGCCCTCCACCCGGCTGGTCTCGACGCCGAACTCCGCGCAGACGCGGATCATCGCCTCCTCGAGGCGGCGCAGATGCGCCACCACGTCGACCGGGCGCGGGAGCTTCTGGATCGGGTAGCCCACGAGCTGGCCGGGCCCGTGCCAGGTGATCTTGCCGCCGCGGTCCACGTCCACGACAGGGGTGCCGTCGAGTGGACGCTCGCTGTCCGCCGTGCGCCGGCCCGCCGTGTAGACGGGCGGGTGCTCGAGGAGCAGACAGGTGTCGGGGATCTCGTCCAGGAAGCGGGCGGCGTGCACACGGCGCTGCTCGTCCCAGGCCTCCTGGTACTCGACGGCCTCGGCACCGAATCCCATGCGGACGAACCGCAACTCACTCACGGCAAGCGCCTCCCTAGAAACCACTCCAGAACCGTTGTCCGGTACGCGAAAGAACCTTTCGTCAGGTACGTGACGCGCCCACGCCACTGTACGTCCGGGCTCTGCCTGTCAGCCCAGCGGTCAATCCTCACACGATCGGATGAATAGACACCAAAGTGTGCGATCGCGTGCTCACGCTCCGCTACATTCGCGCAGTCCATGAGGCCATAAGGGCTGCTCACAGGCAATCCGGGCACGTAGTGGGGCCCGGAAGGCAGGAGACCGCACCGCAGATGACGGAACGACCCGCGCAGCGCACTCCCAACCGCCAGCTCGCCGCGCTCATCACAGAAGCGGGGTTCTCCAACGCAGGTCTCGCCCGCCGCGTTGACCAGCTCGGGCTCGAACACGGTCTCGATCTGAGATACGACAAGACATCGGTGACCCGGTGGCTGCGCGGGCAGCAGCCACGAGGGACCACTCCCGCGCTCATCGCCGAGGTGTTCACCCGCCGCCTCGGCCGTCGGCTCAGCGCCCAGGACCTCGGGCTCGACGCGTGCGCGCCGGTCTACGCGGGCCTCGAGTTCGCCGCGACCCCCGAAGAGGCCGTCGACATCGTCAGCGGGCTGTGGCGCAAGGACTCCGGCAGCCACGCCGAGCTGCGCAAGATCGCCTTCACCCCGGCGGGACTCGTCGTCCCCAGCCGGGACTGGCTGATCGGAAGGGCCGACGACCGGGTCGGCCGCGGCGACCCGACGAGCGCCCGCATCCCCGCACCGGGACGGCTCGCTGTCCCCCGCCAGCGCCACCAGACCGAGCGCGGCCCCGGCCAGCGGGTCACCGGCGGCGACATCGCCGCACTGCGCTCCGTCGGCGACCTCTTCCGCTCCCTCGACCACGCCTACGGCGGCGGCCACGCCCGCCAGGCCCTCGTGCGCTACCTGGAGCACGAGGCCGAGCCGATGCTGCGCGGCACGTACGGCGAGCAGACCGGGCGGCGCCTGTTCGCCGCCGCGGCAGACCTCACCCGGCTGGCCGGCTGGACCTCGTACGACATCGCCGCGCACGGGCTCGCGCAGCGCTACTTCGTCCAGGCGCTGCGCCTGTCGCAGGCGGCCGGGGACCGGGCGTACGGCAGTTACGTCCTGGTGACGATGAGTCGGCAGGCGGTCTACCTCGGCCACGGGCGCGAGGCCGTGCAGCTCGCCCGGGTCGCGCAGCAGGGCGTCGGCTCGGCCGCGCCGCCGGTGGTGCAGGCACTGCTGCACTCCGTCGAGGCGCGCGGGCACGGGGTGCTGGGGGAGGTGCGGGCCTGCACGGCGTCACTCGTCCGCGCCGAGCGGGCTCTCGAATCCGCCCGGCCGGGGGACGAAGTCCCGTACTGGGCACGGTTCTTCGACGAGTCGCAGCTCGCCGACGAGTTCGGGCACTGTCACCGGGACCTGCAGCAGTACCGGGCCGCGGCGCAGCACGCCGAGCGCTCGCTGCAGTTGCGGGCACCCGGGTTCGCGCGCAGTCGGCTGTTCTGCCGGGTGGTGCTCGCCTCGGCACGGCTCGGGCTCGGGGAGCTCGACCAGGCCTGCCAGTTGGGCGCGGAGGCCGCGGGGCAGGCGATGGAGATGCGGTCGGTCCGGGCCATCGAGTACGTACGGGACTTCGAGCGGCGGCTCGAGCCGTACCGGGACGCGGCACCCGCGCGCGGGTACCGGGATCGGGTGGCGGCACTGGGCTGATCCTCAGGCTGCCGTCTCCAGGGTCTCCTCCGCGGTGGCCGGCCAGGCACCCAGGTCCGTGAGAAGGGCATGGGCGGCCCGGCGGCCCGAGTACAGGGCGCCCTGGACCGTACTGGTGTCGCGGTGGTCCCCGCAGACGTACAGGCCCGCCAGGAGGCGCACCGGGCGGCTCAGATCGGCCGGCGGGGGCATCGCGGGGACCGCGTCGGGGGTGTGATGGACCGCGAGGAGCTCCCAGCGGGTCGTCGACGTCCCGTAGAGACGGGCCAGTTGGGTGCGGACCGCCGCGTCCAGATGGGCGGCGGCCGGGGGAGTGCCCAGCACGGTCGAGGAGATGAGAGCGCGTCCGGCCGGGGCGCGGGACGGGTCGACCTGGCTGATGACCGCCGTGTGCGCCACCGGGCCGCTCCGGTCGGAGTCCAGGATCAGGGCCGGGTCGGTCAACGGGGGCTCGTCCGTGGTGTGGTGCAGGACCGTCACCGGGTGGAACGCCGGGACGCGCAGACCGGGCAGCAGCCGGGCGGCGGCGCGGGCTCCGGTGGCGAGCAGGATGGCCCGGCAGGTGAGTTCGCCGTGGTCCTTCGTCGTCACCCTGGTCGTGGAGACCGCGGTGACCTGGACGCCCGTGTGGACGGTGCCCGGGGGGAGGGTGGCCGCGAGGAATTCCGGCAGGGTGTCCGCGCCGCCCTCCGGCAGACACAGACGGCCCGACGCGAAGGCGCGCAGGGCGAGGTCCGCGTAGCGGCTGGAGGTGTCCAGGGCCGGGTCGCAGAGCAGCGCGGCGAGCAGGGGGCGCAGGAAGCCGTCGACCGCGCGGGGCGGCAGGCCCCGGGTGGTCAGCGCCTGTGCGGCGGAGAGGTCCGGGCGGGTGAGCAGACGCTCCGGCGGGGTGGCGGCGAGGCGGGCGAGGGCGGTGGCCAGACGGGTCTGGTCGAGGGAACCGCCGAGAGGCCCCGGCCTTCCCGGGGCCCGGCTCTGGCTCCGGGGTGGCCGTCCCTGGTTCCGGGATGGCCGCGCGGAGCCCAGGGGAAGGCGGGGGGCGCTTGCGAGGGCGCGTGCGGCGGTGAGTGCGCCCCTTGCGCTCCGGGGGGTGATGGAGGCGCCGGCGCGGTGGTGGCGGCCGTCACTGTGCAGCAGTACGCCCGGGGAGAACGGACGCAGGGCCAGCGCGTCCAGGCCCGGAGTGCGGCGCAGCTCCGGGTACGAGGTGACGAGGAGCCGGCCTACGCGGTCGAGCCGGAAGCCGTCCACCTTCTCCGTCGACATGCGGCCGCCCACAGTGGGGGCGGCCTCCAGAACCCTGGTCGTGAGGCCTGCCCTCGTCAGGTGCTGGGCGGCCGCGAGTCCCGCGGCTCCGGCCCCGACGATGACGACGTCCACGTCCGCTTGGCATACGGGCTTCAGCACGTGCCCCTCCTCGAGGTTGCGCGGCCGGTGGGAACGTCATGCCCCCGACAGGCCTCTGGAATGCCCGAGTTCGGGTCGAGGGTAGGTGCGGTGGCCGTGCGGGGAAGCCGCGCGGGGGCCGTGCACGGGCGCATGGGGGAGCGGGCCGTGCGCCGGGCGGGGTCCGGGGCGGAACCCCGGAAGGATGAGAGGGGTCCCCTGATCGAGGGTCACCGGCCCTGCAGCCGCGCCGCCAGTTGCCGGATCTCCGGAAGACGGGCCGTCAGCGCCGCGCCGGGACAGCTGGTCATGAAGCCGGCGTTGTGCCCGGCCAGAGTGGGCAGCACCGCCGCGGTCCCGGCGCTGTAACGACTGAGGCTGTTACTGGAGACGAGCCGGACGGTAGCCCGCGGATCGACATCCGACAGCCCCAGCTTCCACGCGGCGACCGCGGCGATCGCCTCGGTCATCGCACGCGGCACCGGCGTACCCGACGTAAACGTCCCGATGGCCGCGATCCCCGCGGTGCGGTGGTTGAAGCCCTGAGTGTGGGCACCGGTGACGGCCAGGTCGACCCCGCCCGCGCGCCCCTCGTAGATGTTGCCGCAGCGGTCGACGAGGAAGTTGTAACCGATGTCGTCCCAGTTCCGGGCACCGATCTGACCGGCGTAGAGGGAGCGGATGATGCGGGGCACGTCGGCGCAGACGTACCCGTTGGGCGAGTCGGTGTGGTGCACGAAGACCGCGACGACCCGGTCGTCGTAGCGGGCGGGCGGCTGCGGGCGCGCGCTCTCGGCGTCCAGCCAGTGCGCCCGCGGCACAATGACCGGCCGCACCGCGGGGTGCACGACCGCGGGCCGGGCGACGACCGCGCGGTCGGGACGGACCGTCGGCCGGTCCACCCCGGCCGCGCACAACACCAGCGCGAGAGCGGCGAACAGACCGGGCACACAGCCGAGCACGATCAGAGCGGACCGCGGCAGCTGCCCCCGTCTCGGGGGCAGCGCACGACGGACCGCACGGCGCACTCGCCCCGCATCCCAGGTCCATGCCCCCCGCGCCTTCCGGAAGACACGCATGCGCTCACCCTGACCCGGTTCCGTTCCATCTGCGATGTGTGCTGTGCCACCTGGTGGAACCATCCTCCCGGTCCGGGACGTTTTTATGGATCCACGCACGCGTTGCCGCTTCTCGGCCGCACGTGCGCGTGGCTGATCACTGGGCCCGCCCCACGCGTACTAGGGGGCCCGAGAGAAAGGCGGCTCCGTGGACCTGCTCGACATCCTGCTGTTGCTGGTGATCCTGGCCTACGCGGCGTCCGGCTACCGGCGCGGTCTGCTCGCCGGCTGTGTCTCGCTGGCCGGTTTCGTGGGCGGTGCCGTCATCGGCGTATGGGTGCTGCCGTGGACGATGGACCTGGTGGAGGCGGGGACGCCGGGGGCGACCGTGACGGCCGTGCTGACGGTGCTCGTGCCCGCCATGGTGGGCCACGAGCTGATGGGACGCCTCGCGCTGAAGCTGCGCCGCGAGCTGGACCGGGGGCCGCTGCGGGTGGCGGACGGGATCGGCGGGGCCGCGGCGAACGCGGTGGCCATCCTGCTGGTGGCCTGGGTGGCGGCGAGCGTCCTGGGCGCGTCCTCGTCCGCCGTGATCACGCAGTCGATCCGTCACTCGGCGCTGCTGGGCGCCGTGCAGAACGCGATGCCGGAGACCACGCCCACCTGGTTCTCACGGGCCACCTCGGCGCTGACGGAGGCGGGCTTCCCGCAGGTCTTCAACCCTTTCGAGAACGAGCCGACGGCGGGCGTCGCGAAGCCCTCCGGCGACAGCGTGACGGCGGCCGCGACGAACGCCGCCAAGCTGAGCACGGTGAAGATCGAGGGCAGCGCGGGCAACCAGGGCCGCGAGGGCAGCGGGTTCGCGTACGCGGCGGAGCATGTGATGACCAACGCCCATGTGGTGGCGGGCATCGACAGCCCCACCGTGCGCGTGGGCGGCGTGAGCCGCGCGTACGAGGCGCGGGTGGTGCTCTTCGACCCGCAGAAGGACGTCGCGGTCCTGTACGTCCCGGACCTCAAGGCGCCGATCCTCCGCTTCGACAACAGCGCCTCGCGCGGCGACTCGGCGGTCGTCGCGGGCTATCCGCAGGACGGCGGTCTCGACCTCCAGGCGGCCACGGTCGCGAGCAAGATCAACGCGCGCGGCCAGAACATCTACAACACGGACAACGTCACCCGCGAGATCTACTCGATCCGCTCCACCGTCCGCCCCGGCAACTCCGGCGGCCCCCTCCTCACCACCGACGGCAGGGTCTACGGCGTCGTCTTCGCCCGCTCCACCTCGGACATCGAAACGGGGTACGTCCTGACGGCGGACGAGGTCGCGGACGACGCCCGGCGTGCGGCGAGCGCGACAGCGCCGGTGGACACGGGGGACTTGGTGACGTCCTAGAGGTCCTGGAGGTCCTGGAGGTCCTAGTGGTCCTGGACGTCCTGGACGGAAACGCTCCCGGTCAGAGGCTGCGGCCCATGAGTACGTCGTCCGCGTACTCGCCGTCCAGCAGGAACTCCTCGGGCAGGATGCCCTCCACCACGAACCCCTCGGACTCGTACAGCTTCCGCGCCGGGGCGTTGTGGCCGAGGACGCGCAGCGTGATCCGCCGGGCGCCCTGCCGCCGAGCCTCGTCCTGAACGCCCCGCAGCAGCGCCCGCGCGACGCCGAGGCCGCGCACCTCCTCGGCGACCGCGAGTCCCTGGATCTGCCGGACATGGGAGTTGCAGGCGAGGGAGGTCGGGTAACCGAGCCGGATGTAGCCGACCAGGGTGTCGTCGATCTCGGCCACGAGATGGTTCCCCGGCCCGACCCGGTCGCTGTAGAAGGGTCCGTACGGCGGCTGCGGGCGCGGCTGCACGGCGTGCAGCGCGGACCAGGTGGAGCGGTCCAGTCGGCCGATCGCGTCTTCGTCGTCGAGGGTGGCGAGGCGTATGTGCGGTGCGTGCATGAAGGTCACTGTACGACCGGCCCACGGAATCCCGACCCGTGTTTTTCCGGGGCGCACGGCAGGATGGACGCATGAACGACTCACCGCTTGCCCCGGGTTCCCGCATTGCGATCGCCGGTGCGTCCGGTCTGATCGGTTCGGCGCTGGCGCGCTCCCTGACCGCGGACGGACACGAGGTGGTCCGCCTCGTCCGCCGCGCCCCCCGCGCGAAGAACGAGGTCCGGTGGGATCCCGAGGCGCGCCGGATCGACACGGCGGGGCTCTCCGGATGTGCGGCGGTGGTCAATCTCGCGGGGGCGGGGGTCGCTTCGCGGCGCTGGACGGAGGCGTACAAGCGGAAGATCCGCGACAGCCGGGTGCTCGGGACCGCCACGCTCGCCGAGGCGGTGGCGTCCCTCGACGAGCCGCCTCGTGTCTTCGTCAACGGCAGCGCGATCGGCTTCTACGGCGCGACGGGCGAGCGGGCGGTGGACGAGTCGGCGCCGCCCGGGAACGGATTCCTTCCCTCCTTGTGTGTGGAGTGGGAAGAGGCGGCGGCCGCGGCGCAGGAGGCGGGCGTCCGTACGGTCTTCCCCCGTACGGGGCTGGTGGTGGCCCGTGGGGGCGGGGCCTGGGCGAAGCTGTTCCCGCTCTTCAAGGCCGGCCTCGGTGGGCGGCTGGGGGACGGCCGTCAGTACTGGAGTTTCATCTCCCTGCACGACGAGGTGGCCGCGATCCGGCACCTCATCGACACGGAGTCGCTGTCCGGGCCGGTCAATCTGACGGCGCCGGGTCCTTTGACCAACCGTGAGATCACGGAGGCGATGGGCCGTGTCCTGCACCGCCCCACCGTCTTCGCCGCGCCGGCCCCGCTGCTCCGCCTCGCCCTCGGCGACATGTCCGGCGACATCCTGGGCAGCCAGCGCGTCCTGCCCACACGCCTCCTCGACTCCGGCTTCACCTTCGCCTTCCCGTCGATCGACGAGGCGCTGACGGCGGCCTTGCGCTGACCGGGGGTCTCCTCGCTCCCTCCACCCCGATCGCGTCCAGAGAAACCGTTCCTAAAGACTGAGTGGGAGTGAGTCCTGTTGCCAGGATTCCTGCTCAGCCGCGTGTCCCGAACGGTGTTGGGCACGCTGGTCCCCCGCTTTCGCTCCACGGCCCGGTGGCGCGCATCGTGTGCGTGGTCCGGGCGGGTGGGGGCGGGTTTCCTCGCGCTGTCGGGTGTCCGGTCGGGCCTGGGCGGTCCGATGCCCACCACGATCACTCTGGTCGTCATGGGGCGGTGCCGTCCGTCGCCGGATCGGGTGCCCGAGGGCGCGTCGCCCGACCGCGATGCTCGCCGCATCGTGCCGGGACGTCTGACGGCGTGGGGTGGCCAGAGGTTTCTGCCAGTGCTGGGCACCCCACCGGCTGGTGTAGGCCGGGTCGACCGCGACGACCGCCACCTGCTGCTCGGCGGCCATCGACACCAGCCGGGCCTTGAGTTTGGCGGTGGGGAAGCGGGAGAGCAGGCGGCGGAAGCGTTTGTTGCGGCCGTGCCGCTCCCGGCTTGTGCCGTCGGTGAAGTCGAGGTCCTCGATGGCGATCGCGGCGGCCCCGCACCGTCGGGTGTAGTGCAGCAGCCGGGTCAGCGCGTGCCGGATCTGCGCGTCGCGGT
>NZ_JBEZLR010000143.1:0-19719 GCF_040652275.1 Streptomyces sp. NPDC048275 | reverse complement strand
GTCAGCCTGTCCGGCGTTTGAGGACGAGCCCTTCGGGCGAAGGCGGGGGTCCAGGGGGCGCAGCGCCCCTGGCGGGGTCTGGGGCGGAGCCCCAGAAGGATGGGACGGGCAGGGGCGGCGGGGGCGAGAACCCCCGCCGTCGGCTACGCCTCCGGCAGACGGTTCAGCTGTTCCTGGATGCGGGCGATGTCCTCGTCCGCCTTGGCGAGCCGCGTACGGATCTTCTCCACGACGTTGTCCGGCGCCTTGGCGAGGAACGCCTCGTTGCCGAGCTTGGCGTTCGCCTGGGCCTTCTCCTTCTCGGCGGCGGCGAGGTCCTTGGCGAGCCGCTTGCGCTCGGCCGCGACGTCGATCGTGCCGGAGAGGTCCAGCGCGACCGTGGCCCCGCCGACCGGCAGGGTCGCCGTGGCCGCGAAGCCGTCACCCTCCGGCTGCAGCCGCAGCAGCTGCCGGATGGCCGCCTCGTGCGGGGCCAGGGCGGTCCCGTCGAGCGTCAGCCGGGCGGGAACCCGCTGCCCGGGCTGCAGGCCCTGGTCGGCGCGGAAGCGGCGGACCTCGGTGATGACCTGCTGGAGCGTCTCGATCTCGCGCTCGGCGGCGACGTCGCGGAAGCCCGAGTCCGTCGGCCAGTCCGCGATGACGACCGACTCGCCGCCCGTGAGGGTGGTCCACAGCGTCTCGGTCACGAACGGGACGACGGGGTGCAGGAGCCGCAGCGTGACGTCGAGAACCTCGCCGAGGACCCGACCGGAGACCTTCGCGGCGTCGCCGCCGCCCATGAACGTGGTCTTGGACAGCTCGACGTACCAGTCGAAGACCTCGTCCCACGCGAAGTGGAAGAGGGCGTCCGACAGCTTGGCGAACTGGTAGTCGTCGTAGAAGGCGTCGACTTCGGCGACCGTGGCGTTGAGGCGGGAGAGGATCCAGCGGTCGGTGGCCGACATCTCGGACGGCTCCGGCAGCGGGCCCTCGACGGTCGCGCCGTTCATCAGCGCGAAGCGCGTGGCGTTCCAGATCTTGTTGGCGAAGTTGCGGGAGCCCTGGACCCAGTCCTCGCCGATCGGGACGTCGACGCCGGGGTTGGCGCCGCGGGCCAGAGTGAACCTCAGGGCATCGGACCCGTACTTGTCCATCCAGTCCAGCGGGTTGACCGCGTTGCCGAAGGACTTCGACATCTTCTTGCCGAACTGGTCGCGGACCATGCCGTGCAGGGCGATGGTGTGGAACGGCGGGGTGCCGTCCATGGCGTACAGGCCGAACATCATCATCCGGGCGACCCAGAAGAAGAGGATGTCGTAGCCGGTGACCAGGACGGAGTTCGGGTAGAACTTCGCGAGGCTGTCGGTCTGTTCGGGCCAGCCGAGCGTGGAGAACGGCCACAGGCCGGAGGAGAACCAGGTGTCGAGAACGTCGGTGTCCTGCCGCCAGCCCTCGCCGGTCGGGGCCTCGTCGTCCGGTCCGACGCACACGATCTCACCGTTCGGCCCGTACCAGACGGGAATCCGGTGGCCCCACCACAACTGCCGTGAGATGCACCAGTCGTGGAGGTTGTCGACCCAGTCGAAGTACCGCTTCTCCATCTCCTGCGGGTGAATCTTGACGCGCCCGTCGCGCACCGCGTCACCGGCGGCCTTGGCGAGCGGGCCGACCTTGACCCACCACTGCATGGACAGCCGCGGCTCGATGGTGGTCTTGCAGCGCGAGCAGTGGCCGACCGAGTGGACGTAAGGCCGCTTCTCGGCGACGATCCGGCCCTCGGCGCGCAGCGCGGCGACGATGGCGGAACGGGCCTCCAGGCGGTCCAGGCCCTGGAAGGGGCCGGGGACCGTGATGACAGCGTGCTCGTCCATCACGGCGATGTTGGGCAGGTTGTGCCGCTGGCCGATCTCGAAGTCGTTCGGGTCGTGCGCCGGGGTGACCTTGACGGCACCCGTGCCGAACTCGGGGTCGACGTGCGTGTCGGCGACGACGGGGATGAAACGGTTGGTGAGCGGGAGGCGGATGGTCTTGCCGACGAGGTGCTTGTACCGCTCGTCGTCGGGGTGCACCGCGACGGCGGTGTCACCGAGCATGGTCTCGGCGCGGGTGGTGGCGACGACGATGGAGTCGTCCCCCTCCCCGTACTTCATCGAGACGAGCTCGCCGTCGTCGTCCTGGTACTCGACCTCGATGTCCGAGATGGCGGTGAGACAGCGCGGGCACCAGTTGATGATGCGCTCGGCGCGGTAGATCAGCTCGTCGTCGTAGAGCTTCTTGAAGATGGTCTGGACGGACTGGGAGAGCCCCTCGTCCATGGTGAAGCGCTCACGGGACCAGGCGACGCCGTCGCCGAGGCGGCGCATCTGCCCGGAGATCTGCCCGCCGGACTCGCCCTTCCACTGCCAAACGCGCTCGACGAACGCCTCGCGCCCCAGATCGTGCCGGGACTTGCCCTCCTTGCCCAGCTCCCGTTCGACGACGTTCTGCGTGGCGATACCGGCGTGGTCCATGCCGGGCTGCCACAGCGTCTCGTACCCCTGCATGCGCTTACGGCGGGTCAGGGCGTCGATGAGGGTGTGCTCGAAGGCGTGCCCGAGGTGCAGGCTGCCGGTGACGTTGGGCGGCGGGATGACGACGGTGTAGGGCGGCTTGTCGCTCTTCGCGTCCGCCTCGAAGTAACCGCGCTCTACCCAGCGCTCGTACAGCGTCCCCTCTACATCGGCCGGCGCGTACTGGGTCGGCAGTTCGGTGATGGGCGCTGATGGCTGCTGCTGAGCGTTCTCGGTCACGGGGTCAGTTTAGGGGCGTCACCGCCCTGTCCCGAAACACAGTTCTTTCGTAACGGTCCGTCCCCTGCCGCCGTGGCACCCCAGGGGTTACGCCAGGATGTCAGGAACACATAAGCATCTGGAGGGGAACCCAGAAATGAGCTACAACCAGCCGGGCCCGTACGGCGGGCCGCCCCAGCAGCCCGGACCCTACGGTCAGCCGGGCGGTCAGCCGGGCGGTCAGCCGGGCGGTCAGCCGGGCGGTCAGCCGGGCCCCTACGGCCAGCCGCCGCAGGCCCCTCCGCCGGGTCAGCCCGGCGGCCAGCCCGGCCAGCCCGGCCAGCCCGGCCAGCCCGGCCAGCCCGGTTACGGCTACCCGCAGCAGGCTCCCCCGCAGCCCGGCTACGGCTACCCCCAACAGGCCCCCCAGGGCGCCCCGCCCCAGACGCCGCCGTACGGCCAGCAGCCGGCGTACGGCCAGCCCCCGTACGGCCAGCAGCCCTACGGCGTCCCGCAGCCGCCCGCGCCGGGCGGCGGCAAGAAGAAGACCGCCCTCGTCATCGGCGCGGTGGCGGTCGTGGCGGCGATCGCCGTGGGGGCGTACTTCGTCATCGGTAGCGGTGGCGGTGGCGGTTCGATCGCGGACGACGGCGCGCACAAGCTGACCACCCCGGCGACGGTGCTCGACGGGACGTACAAGAAGGCCGCCGGCGCGGACGCCGACGCCCTGTCGGACGACGACATCAAGGACGTCGAGAAGTGGGGCGTCAAGGACCCGAAGGAGGTCAGCGGCAGCTATGAGAGCGGTTCCGGTCTCACCGCGAAGAACCTCACCTTCAATGGCGTGTACGGCACGATCGACGACCCCGAGGCCGTCGTGGACGCCTTGTTCGCCAAGCTGAAGTCGGAGGCCGCGAAGGAAGACGGCTCCGAGGACACCACGGGCAAGCTCATCGGGAGCCCGAAGGAGGTCACGCCCGCCGGCTTCGAGAACGGCATCATGAAGTGCCAGGTCGCCGAGATCACGAACACCGACCCGACCAGCACGAGCAGCACGACCCCCCAGACCGTGAGCATGCCGATCTGCGTCTGGGGTGACCACAGCACCGTGGCCCAGGTCGTGGCGATCGACATCGCCACCTTCGCCACCGGCAAGGGCGGTTCGGTGGACGACACCGCCGAGCTCGCCGCCAAGCTCCGCAAGGACGTCCGCGCCAAGGCCTGACCGGACACGTCGACGCCGAAGGGGCCCCGGTCGACCGGGGCCCCTTCGGCGTACGTCGTGCGCGGACCGGCGGCTACGCCGTCTTCTGCTCGCCCGGACCGCGGCCTCGCGCATCGCGCGGGATCAGCGTCGGGTTGACGTTCGACAGGACCACGTCGGCGGTGATGACGACGCGGGCCACGTCCTTGCGGGACGGGACTTCGTACATCACCGCCTGGAGGACCTCTTCCATGATGGCGCGCAGGCCGCGCGCGCCGGTCTGGCGGAGGATGGCCTGGTCGGCGATGGCCTCGAGGGCCTCGCGCTCGAAGTCCAGCTCCACGCCGTCGAGTTCGAACAGGCGCTGGTACTGCTTCACGAGGGCGTTGCGCGGCTCCACCAGGATCTGGAGGAGCGCCGGGCGGTCGAGGTTGTGGACCGAGGTGATGACGGGCAGTCGGCCGATGAACTCGGGGATCATGCCGAACTTCACCAGGTCCTCGGGCATGACGGCCTCGAACTGGTCCTTGGACTCGAGTTCCCGCTTCGAGCGGATCGTGGCACCGAATCCGATGCCCTTGGCGCCCGCTCGCGACTCGATGAGCTTCTCCAGGCCCGCGAAGGCGCCGCCCACGATGAACAGGACGTTCGTCGTGTCGATCTGGATGAACTCCTGGTGCGGGTGCTTGCGCCCGCCCTGCGGCGGGACCGAGGCCGTGGTGCCTTCGAGGATCTTCAGCAGGGCCTGCTGGACGCCCTCGCCGGACACATCACGCGTGATCGACGGGTTCTCGCTCTTGCGAGCCACCTTGTCGATCTCGTCGATGTAGATGATCCCGGTCTCGGCCTTCTTGACGTCGTAGTCCGCGGCCTGGATGAGCTTGAGGAGGATGTTCTCGACGTCCTCGCCGACGTATCCCGCTTCCGTCAGCGCCGTCGCGTCGGCGATGGCGAACGGAACGTTCAGCATGCGGGCGAGGGTCTGGGCGAGGAGCGTCTTGCCGGAGCCCGTGGGGCCCAGCAGGAGGATGTTGGACTTCGCCAACTCGATGGCGTCCTCGCGGTTTTGACCGCCGCCGTTCTCACCGGCCTGGACCCGCTTGTAGTGGTTGTACACCGCGACCGAGAGGGCCTTCTTGGCCGACTCCTGGCCGACGACGTACCCCTCGAGGAACTCGTAGATCTCGCGAGGCTTGGGGAGTTCCTCCCAGCGCACCTCGCTGGTCTCCGCGAGCTCTTCCTCGATGATCTCGTTGCAGAGATCGATGCACTCGTCGCAGATGTACACACCGGGCCCTGCGATGAGCTTCTTGACCTGCTTCTGGCTCTTGCCGCAGAACGAGCACTTGAGCAGATCGCCGCCGTCACCGATGCGTGCCACGGTGTGCTTCCCCTTCGCCTGGGAGACGCCTAGGTCCAGCGGCTCCTGGTGCTGCCTTATGTCCGACGGTACCTTGCCGAGCCCCCCGTTCGGGCCCCCCTTGGCGCGGTTCACTTTGTCGTGAACCGCGCCAAGGAACGGCAGACGAGCGGTAGACGATACAGCGATACGTCAGACCACAGCGGAGTTGTTCATCTTCCGGGTGGAGATGATCTGGTCGATCAGGCCGTACGCCAGCGCGTCCTCAGCGGTGAGGATCTTGTCGCGCTCGATGTCCTCGCGGATCTTCTCGATCGGCGTGGTCGAGTGCTTGGCCAGCATCTCTTCCAGCTGCGCACGCATCCGGAGGATTTCGTTCGCCGCGATTTCGAGGTCCGAGACCTGGCCGCGGCCGGTCTCGCTGTAGGGCTGGTGGATCAGCACGCGGGCGTTCGGAAGCGCCATGCGCTTGCCCGGCGTACCGGCCGCCAGCAGGATCGCGGCGGCCGAGGCGGCCTGGCCCATGCAGACCGTCTGGATGTCCGGCTTCACGAACTGCATCGTGTCGTAGATGGCCGTGAGGGCCGTGAACGAGCCACCGGGGCTGTTGATGTAGACGGAGATGTCACGGTCGGGGTCCATCGACTCCAGGCACAGCAGCTGCGCCATGACGTCGTTGGCGGAGGCGTCGTCGATCTGCACGCCGAGGAAGATCACGCGCTCCTCGAAGAGCTTCGCGTACGGGTCGTACTCACGCACGCCCTGCGAGGTGCGCTCGACGAAGCGCGGGATGACGTAGCGGGACTCCGCGCGAGGACCGGTGTACTCGGCCTGCGTGCGGGCGTAGAGGCCGCTGCCGGGGAAGTCGTTCACTGTGTCTCCTGAAGAGCCTGAAAAGGGCCGAGGCGGTGGCTGGGGACGCTGGAGAGGCTTTGCGCCGCCCTCGGAGGGCCCATGGAGCCCGTGGAAGGCGATGCGAGGCCCTGCGCCACCCTGGGGGCGCTGGAGGGGCTTACGCCGCCCCGGTGCCACCGCCGCCCGGCATACCGGCAGCGGTGGGCATGATGTCGTCGATGAGGCCGTACTCCTTGGCCTCGATCGGGTCGAACCAGCGGTCGCGGTCCGAGTCGCGGGTGACCTGCTCCACGGTCTGGCCGGTGTGGAAGGCGGTCAGCTCCGCCATCCGCTTCTTGGTGTGCAGCAGCCGCTCGGCGTGGATCTTGATGTCCGACGCGGAACCGGCGAGGCCGGCCGAGGGCTGGTGGATCAGGATCTCGGCGTTCGGCAGGGCGAAGCGCTTGCCGGGGGTGCCCGCGCTGAGCAGGAACTGCCCCATCGAGGCGGCCATGCCCATGGCGATCGTCACCACGTCGTTCTTGATGTACTGCATGGTGTCGTAGATCGCCATGCCGGCGGTGATCGATCCGCCGGGGCTGTTGATGTAGAGGTAGATGTCCTTGTCCGGGTCGGAGGCAAGGAGCAGCAGCTGCGCGGTGATCTTGTTGGCGATGTCGTCGTCGACCGCCTGGCCGAGGAAGATGATTCGCTCGCCGAGCAGCCGGTTGTAGACCTGGTCACCGAGACCACCACCGATGGGGTCGCCGGCGGCGGAGGGCATCAGATTCGTCACGTATCCACCTGCTCGTCTTACGACGGCGCCGGGCCGTCTCACGTCTTCTGCTGGGGCGTGGGACCCCGGTGCTCACCGCTCCGGGCGGTTTCGGGGACTCCCCTGCCCTCGTATTCATGGACCCTAACGCGCGGGCCCCTTCGGGGAATCCCGGAGAGGGAACTGTTCGCTGTGAGCGCATGCGCTCCGCCGGGTTGGGCAGCGGGTTTGGCGGGGCTCCGCCCCGTCAGGGGCGCGGGGCTGTGCCATATGCGGCTCCGCCGTGTGGGCGGGATCCGCCCCCACACGGCCGCGCTCGCGTCTGCCACGGACTGTGTCTCGGCGAGTGCGGCCTGTCGTGGGCTGAGCGCGCAGCTCCCGCACCCCTGACGGCCGACGGCCCCCGGGGACACAGGTGTCCTCGGGGGCCGTCTTACAGCTGCTGGAGCGCCGCAGGCTTACGCCTCGGTCTTCTCCTCGGCGGAGCCCTCGTCACCGTCGGTGACCTCGGCGGCGACCTCGGTCGCCGTCTCCGTCTCGTCCTCGTCCTCCAGGTCGACGATCTCGCCGTTCGTGTCCTTGACCGTGGCGGCCTCGACGACGACCGCGAGGGCCTTGCCGCGGGCTACCTCGCCGACGAGCATCGGAACCTGGCCGCCCTCGACGACGGCCTGGGCGAACTGGTCGGGGGACATGCCGGAGGAGGCCGCACGCCGCATGAGGTGCTCGGTGAGCTCCTCCTGGCTGACGTTCAGCTTTTCCTTGTTGACGAGCTCGTCAAGGACGAACTGCGTCTTGATGCCCTTGACCGCGGCTTCCTTGGTCTCGGCGTCGAACTCTTCCTCGGTCTTGCCCTGGATCTCCAGGTACTTCGCGAGGTCGAGGCCCATCTGGCCGAGCTGGTGGTGCTCGAGGTTGTGCTTACGGGTGTTGATCTCGTCCTCGAGCAGCTTCTCGGGGACGGGCACCTCGACCAGCTCGAGCAGCTTCTCCAGGACGCGCTCCTGGGCCTGCGTGGCCTGGTCGTACTGCTTCATGTTCTCGAGGCGCCCGCGGCTGTCCGCCTTGAGCTCCTCCAGGGTGTCGAACTCGGAGGCGAGCTGCGCGAAGTCGTCGTCCAGCTCGGGGAGTTCGCGGGCGGCGACCTGGCTGACCTTGACGGCGACCTCGGCCTCCTTGCCGGCCGCGGAACCGCCCTTGAGCTCGGAGGTGAAGGTGGCCTCGCCACCGGCCTCCAGGCCCTTCACGGCCTCGTCGATGCCGTCCAGCAGCTCACCGGAGCCGATGGTGTAGGAGACGTCGGAGGCGACGCCGTCCTCGAGTACCTCTCCGTCGACCTTGGCCTCGAGGTCGAGCGTGACGACGTCGCCGTCCTGGGCGGCACGCTCGACCGGCGAGGTGGACGCGAAGCGCTCACGGAGCTCCTCGACGGCCTTGTCGACGTCCTCGTCGCTGACCTCGACCGCGTCGACCTCGACCTCGATGCCGGAGTAGTCCGGGATCTCGATGGTCGGGCGGACGTCGACCTCGGCGGTGAAGTTCAGCGTCTCGCCGTCCTTCAACTCGGTGATGTCGACCTCGGGCTGGCCGAGGACGTTCAGCTCAGCCTCGTTGACCGCTTCGGTGTAGAACTTCGGGAGCGCGTCGTTGACGGCCTCTTCGAGCACGGCACCGCGACCGAACCGCTGGTCGATGACGCGCGCCGGGATCTTGCCCTTCCGGAAGCCCTTCACCGTGACCTGCTGGTTGATCTTCTTGTACGCCGCGTCGAGGCTGTCCTTGAGCTCCTCGAAGGGCACCTCGACAGTGAGCCGAACCCGGGTCGGGTTCAGGGTCTCCACGGCGCTCTTCACGGTTCGGTCTCCTTGTGGCTGACTTCTTGGGGGTTCTGCTGCGGGGGTTCTGCTGCGTTCTTCTGCCGAGTCGAGCAGAGCCTCAGCGGATTCGCGGCCCTTGAGAGACGTAACAGTGCAGACACACGGGCGCGCAACCTGCATAGTAGCCGCAGGCAGTACGCGCCCCAAAAGGCGATCTTGAGATCTTGGCCGTGACCTGCCAGTTCTCGCTGATGGTCGGGGTGGCGGGATTTGAACCCACGGCCTTCCGCTCCCAAAGCGGACGCGCTACCAAGCTGCGCCACACCCCGTCGGTGCGACACGTAGGGTACATGCCCGCAGACAGTGCGGCTGCCGCATTTCACGAGCGCCCCCGGCGCGGCGGACGGGGTGTGCGGTGAAGGGTGGCGACCCGCTACGATGCCTCCTGTGCCGCGCTCGCTGACCAGCGGATGAGCGTCGTGCGGTGCAACCTGTGCGGGCGTAGCTCAATGGTAGAGCACTAGTCTTCCAAACTAGCTACGCGGGTTCGATTCCCGTCGCCCGCTCTGTACGGCTCAGGGCCAGGTCAGAGGATGATTCCTCCGACCTGGCCCTGATCGTTTCCGGGGACCTCGGCCACCCCTCCGTGGCCGTTCTTGCGGGCGAGCATGTATGCGGCGCACCAGTGGCGCTCCGGGGCCGTCGGCTCACCGTCCGGGCAGTCGCACCTGGACCTCTTGCAGCAACCACCCATTGCCGTCCGGGTCACTGAACGAGGCGTATGAGGCGTAGCTGCGACGCTCCGGATCGGGGCCCTCCACCGCTTCCTGGACGCCGTTGTCGTAGACCTGGTGGAAGACTTCGCTCACATCGACGCCCCTGCCGACCAGGTCGGCGCGGGCCCGGTCGATGTCGAAGACCACGAGGTAGAGGCCCTGGGCGGAGCCCGGTGCGACGGAGGTGACCCCGTGGCCGAAGATGACCGAGCCCACGGACCCCGGTGGCGTCACCTGCACGATCCGGAACTCCGGGCCGGCTTCGTAGTCCGCGTCGAGCCGCCACCCCAGGTTCCGGTAGAAGCGCAGGGCACGGTCGACGTCAGCCACCGGGATGACGATGGCCTCGAGGCTCATATTGATGGTCGGATCTTTGACGACGTCCGTTGCGTTGTCCTGATGTGCGTGCAGGGTGCTCACGTCGACCTCCCGTGACGGATGCCCGGCTCGGCCATGACCCCTGACAAGCCACCAGCGGCGGGAACCCGAGCGCCGACTCGGGGCCATCCGTTCTGGGCCATCCGCGGACCGGCCGATGTCACAATTGTCACTTACTGGACAAAGCCTGGCGCGCTGATCTCACCCTCCCCCGCGTGCCCGATCGAGGGGCGAGCGACGGGGAAACCACGGGGAACGACGGCGGTGGCAGTGACCGGCTCCGCGATCGCGTCGAAGTACTGCCATCCGTCCACTTCGACCACCCACTCGGATGCGAGGCGGTCCAGGCTGGGCGTGGCGGCGTCCAGGAAGCGGCGGACCGTGCCGGGCTCGTAGAGATTGAGGTAGCTGCGGTCCGGGAGACGCATCACGGCTCCGGAGTCGAAGTAGCAGTTCGAGATGACCCGATCCGAGCCCGGCCGGAAAACCAGAGCCAGCCGGCGTCGCGCGCCCTCGGGGCAGAGGGAGCGCGTGAGGCTGCAGTCCTCGTAGGCGGGCTTCAACCGCTGCCGGACCATCCAGTGCCAGGTCGCGTCGCCCACGACAAGGCGGCGAAGACGTCGGTCGTTCTTCACCGGGGCAGCGTAAGCGGCCAACGGGATACGCGCTCGGGCATTTCACGTCGGCCGGTTTCCGGTCGGGCTCACACCCGTCCCGCTCAGAAACTGATCGAGTTGATCGTCTCCGCTATCGAGTCGAGGAACCGTTGGATGGACGGAGCCATACCGGTCGACGCGAGGAAGAAGCCGAAGAGCACCGCGACGACGGCGGGCCCCGCCTTGATCGATCCCCCTCGGATCAACACCACGAGGATGATCGCCAACAGCAGTACCACTGATAGTGAGATGGCCACAACTGATCACACCCTACGGTCGGTCCGCTCTCCCGGCCCGGGGGTGCCACCCCAACACACCCCCGCCAGAACCATCGTGCCACCAACCCGGCTTCCGTATGCCGCAGGTGACGCATCGTCGGCCACGGGCATCCGGCTCCCGTGCCCCCGCACCCCTCGCGACCGATGAACTGCGGGGCTCCGCACTGCAATTCGAGAGTGCACCCGCACGGGAAACCAGAGGGACCGTTGCCGTGTCCACACATCCTGTTCGCAGGTAATTCGAATTGCTGCCACAGACACATCGAGGATGCCGAAGGCCCGGTCGACGACGGGTCATTAAAGACCAATGAAGCGGACATTTCACCAGAGTCGCCCGCGAGCCTTATGCACCATTTAGTCATGACGAATGAGGACAGAACGACCTCATGGCAGTCTCGCAACGACCTCACCGGTGAGCAAATCCATATGCGGATCCACTGGCGATCCGACAGGCAGACATCTTCAAATCCCGGGTACTCGCAGGCGATAAGCAGGAATGACATCGAGAGTTTTACGAAGACGCACAGACAGCGCTAGGGTGCCTCAGATGTTCCACGCCGCCTCGTCCCCCGTAAGCGCAGCGAGGTCCCGGATCGTCTCCCCCAGTTCCTGGTGGGAGGGTCTGTGACCAACTCGCTGCGACCGCCCGGCCGAAATCGAGCGCCGCTCCCCCCGGCACAGCAGTCGGCGGAGGGAGTGCTCAGTCCGCGCTCACCCCGGAATCAGGCCTCGAAGACCGCTACCCAGACCGCTTCGAAGGCGGCCGTCACCGGCTCCGCTCCGGGTGCCGAACCCGGCAGGCAGCGCGACGCCTTCTTCGACAACGCCAAGTACCTGGCGATCGTGCTCGTGGCCATGGGCCACGCCTGGGAGCCCCTGAAGAGCCAGAGCCGCATCCTCGAAGCCGCGTACACGATCGTCTACGCCTTCCATATGCCGGCCTTCATCATCATCTCCGGCTACTTCTCGCGCAGTTTCGACATGCGTCCCGACCGGCTCAAGCGGCTGGTGACCGGTGTCGCCGTGCCCTACATCGTCTTCGAAGTGGCGTACGTCCTCTTCAAGCGCTGGGCCGACGACGATCCGACCCTGCCGATCAGCCTGCTCGATCCCTGGTATCTCACCTGGTTCCTGTGCGCGCTCCTCATCTGGCGATTGACAACGCCCCTGTGGAAACTGGTGCGTTGGCCGCTGCCGCTCGCGCTGGTCATCGCCATGCTCGCGTCCGTCTCGCCGGACATCGGTGACGACCTGGACCTGCAACGCGTACTGCAGTTCCTGCCGTTCTTCGTCCTGGGGCTGGTCATGAAGCCCGAGCACTTCCAGCTGGTGCGCCGCCGCGAGGTGCGCGTCCTGTCGGTGCCCGTCTTCGCCGCCGCGCTGGCCGTGGGCTGGTGGGCGGTGCCGCGGATGAACACGGCCTGGTTCTACCACCGTGACAGCGCGCAGGAACTGGGCCACCAGTGGTGGGTCGGCCCGGTGATGGTGTGCGTGCTCTTCAGCTGCTCGCTGCTGCTCACGGCGTGCTTCTACTCCTGGGTGCCGCGCCGCAAGATGTGGTTCACCGCTCTCGGCGCGGGCACGCTGTACGGCTATCTGCTGCACGGATTCCTGGTCAAGGGCGGCACCTACTGGGGCTGGTTCGACCACGCGTGGCTGCACCGGCCGCTCGGCGAGATCTTCGTGACGCTTGTCGCGGGTGCGGTCGTCACGCTGCTGTGCACGGCGCCGATCCGGCGGATCTTCCACTTCGCGATGGAGCCCAGGATGGAGTGGGCGTTCAAGCGGGACGCGGCGGAACTGGCCCGGGAACGGGCCGGTTCCGGTTCCGGTTCCGGTTCCGGTTCCGGTTCCGGTTCCGGTTCCGGCAGAGCGTAGGCGGTCTCGCGGGTCTCGCCGTCTCGCGGCCTCATCCCGGTGGGAGGTCGAGCAGCGTCCGCATGGCGGCGTACTTCTTCGTCAGCCGTGCGCGGGTGTGTTCGTCGAGGGCCGCGAGCCGGGCAGGGTCGGCGTTGTGCGCCAGGTCCGACGCCTTGACCACGAGGGCCCCCGGAGTCGTGCGAATGCGTTTCGCGTACGACTCCGGGGGCTCTCCGTCGCGTTTGGTGAGCGCCAGCACGATGTCCTTCGTACGGCGGGTCAGTGCGGCCTCGTGCAGCCAGTCCTCGGAGAGTGCGTCGTCCTCGACGGCGTCGTGCAGCCAGGCCGCGGCTATCTGTTCGTCGTCGCCACCTCGCTCGCGGACGCCGTCCGCGACGGCCTGCAGGTGCTCGGCGTACGGCCGACCCGCCTTGTCGGTCTGGGCGGCGTGCGCCTCGCGGGCGAGGGCCTCGACTTCGGCCAGGGTCAGGAGAGTTTGCGTCACTCCCCCAGTGTCTCTCGAACAGGGGGGAGGGTTTCGTTCGTTCGCCCCCGCCGCCCCTACCCTCCCCCATCATCCCTGGGGGCTCCGCCCCCAAACCCCCACCGCTGCGCTCCCCGGCCCCCACCTTGGGCTGCGCCCCCTGGACCCCTGCCGTGGGCTGCGCCCTCTGGTCCCCCGCCGTGAGGCTCCGCCCCCTGAAAACCCCCACCGTGAGGCTCCGCCCCCTGGACCGCCGCCGTGGGCTGCGCGCCCTGGCCCCGCCGTGAGGCTCCGCCCCCTGAAACCCCCACCGTGAGGCTCCGCCCTCTGGACCCCCGCCGTGGGCTGCGCCCTCTGGCCCCGCCGTGAGGCTCCGCCCCCCTGGAACCCGCCGTGAGGCTCTGCCCCCTGAAACCCCCGCCATCGCCCGAAGGGCTTGTCCTCAAACGCTGGACGGGCTGGATGTCCCCGGCCGGGGATGAAAGGCCCCCGCCGGGGGTGGGGACTCTCAGCGCCGGGCCGCAGCCCTTCAGCCCGTCCGGCGTTTGAGGACGAGGCCGTTCAGGCCGAACGGGGGTCTGGGGGCGGAGCCCCCAGGAACGGGATGATGGGGGAGGGTAGGGGCGGCGGGGCGAGGAAAGTCGGTCGTCAGCGGGTTGGCGCTGGGGCCTCTCGGCAGATCAGGAGTAGCGCACGGTCGTCGTTCACGTCCTTGGCCACCGCCTCGATGAGGTGCCAGGCGGCCCCCTGGAAGCCACCGGCGACATAACGATCGGCCTCACCGGTGAGCCGGTCGATCCCCTCCACGATGTCGCGGTCGGAGGTTTCCACCAGACCGTCGGTGAACAGCATCAGGACATCACCAGGACGCAGCGAACCCTTCACGGAGTCGAACTGCGCGCCGTCGTACACCCCGAGGAGCGGACCTTCCGCGACCTTCTCCTCCCAGCGGCCGCTGCCCGCGCTGAGCTGGAGCCCCGGCGGGTGCCCGGCGGAGAAGAGCTCGTAGTCGCCGGAGTCGAGGTCGAGGACCAGGTGGATCGAGGTGGCGAACCCCTCGTCCCAGTCCTGGCGGAGAAGGTAGCCGTTCGCGGCGGGGAGGAAGGCATGGGGCGCGAGCGATCCCAGGAGGCCGCCGAACGCACCGGACAGCAGCAGCGCCCGCGACCCCGCGTCCATGCCCTTGCCGGAGACGTCGGTGAGGACGACTTCGAGGGTCCGGCCGCCGTTGGTACGGGCGGCCACCACGAAGTCCCCGGAGAACGACTGCCCGCCCGCCGGCCGCAGCGCCATCTCGCGATGCCAGCCCAGCGGCAGCTTCGGCAGCTTGCTCTGTACCCGGATCCGTTCGCGCAGGTCGAAGAGCATGGTGCCGCCGCGCCGCCAGGGCACGCCGACGCGGCTGCGGAACTGTGCGATCAGCAGGCCGAAGAAGCCGCAGGCGGCGACCACCAGCACCACGCCCGGCGTCACCCGGGACGGGCCCTCCGTGTACGGGCCGAGTTTCACGGACTCCACTATCAGCGCGGTGGCGGCGGCCGCGTACAGACCGAGCAGGCTGGCGGGGCGCAGGAGGAGGCCTCCGGCCACGATCGGGAGGACCAATGCCGCCGGTGAGCACCAGACCGAGTTGGCCAGCGTCGTCGCCGCGATCACGGGGATGGTGAGGAGCAGACCGGCCAGCGCGATCCAGTCGGAACCGTCTCCGCGGAAGTAGTCCACGGCGGATCTGCGCAGGCCGGTGCGGGCCCGGTGCCACTGCTTCTTCAACCGGGCCGTGAACGTATCGGCTTCCGCGCGCCGCTCTCGTCCTGCTGCCATTAGTTCGGGACCCTATCCATCGGACCAGGTGCTTGGCACGGGAGGTCCCACTTGTCCCCCGTCCGAGCGCTCAACATCACAGCGAACTGCACGGCGGGCCCCCCTTCCGGCCGGGTGGAAATCCCCTCGCTCGTACCGCATTGCCCTGGTAGGCATGGCTTATGACGACTGACTTGCGGGTGCTGCGGCAGGACGACTGGGATACGTGGTACGACAACCTGCTCCGCGCCTTCGGCGGGATGAGTGAGTCGTCCGAGGAGCGCGAGCTGTCGAGCGCGCTCACAGAGTACGACCGTTCCCTGGGTGTCTGGGACGGCAACGAGTGCGTGGGCACCGCGAGTGCCTTCTCCTTCCGGGTCACCGTCCCCGGCGGCGCCTGCGTACCGGCGGCGGGCATCACGATGGTGAGCGTCGCGGCCACACACCGGCGGCGCGGGCTGCTGACGTCCATGATGCGGCGACAGTTGGACGACATCCGCTCGTGGGGCGAACCGCTCGCCGTCCTGACCGCCTCGGAGCCGGTGATCTACGGCCGGTTCGGCTACGGCATCGCGACACACCAGCACAACGTCGAGATCGACACGACCCGGGTCCGGCTGTCCGTCCCGCCCGGCACCGATGACGTACGGCTGCGGTACGCCGCGCCGGCCGACGTGCTCGACGCGTGCGAGGCGGTGTACGCACGGCTGGTTCCGGGGCGGCCCGGCATGCTGGCGCGGCAGCCCGGCTGGGATCGGGCGATGCTGCTGGACCCGGAAGACGGGCGGGACGGCGCCTCGCCGTTGCAGTGCGTGGTCGCCGAGCGGGACGACGCGGTCGTCGGCTACGCCCGGTACCGGATCAAGCGGGGCCACGATCACGGCGGCGCCAGGAACACGGTCGTCCTGGAAGAACTGGAGGCACTCGGCCCGGCCGCGCACGCGGCGCTGTGGCGGTTCCTCTTCGACATCGACCTCGCCTCCACGCTCCGTGCCCGCAACCGCCCCGTGGACGAGGCCTGGCAGCACATGGTGTCCGACATCCGCCGCTGCGGTGTGCGGACGCGGGACTCACTGCACGTACGGCTCGTCGATGTCGGCGCCGCGCTGGAGGCGCGGACGTATCAGGCGCCGGTGGACGTGGTGTTCGAGGTCGAGGACGCGTTCTGCCCCTGGAACGAGGGGCGTTGGCGGCTCACCGGCGACGCCAAGGGCGCGATCTGCGCGCGTACGGGTGACACGGCCGATCTCTCGCTGTCCGTACGGGAGTTGGGCACGGCATATCTCGGCGGGGCGTCACTGACCTCGCTCGCGGCGGCGGGGCGGGTGCGCGAGCTGCGGCAGGGGGCGCTGACGGAGGCCTCGGTGGGGTTCTCGTCGACGGTCGCGCCCTGGCTGCCGCACGGGTTCTGAGCGCACGGTCAGGTTTTTTGGCAGGTCGGGCACCAGAAGAGATTGCGGGCGGCGAGACCGGCGGTGCGGATCTCGCCGCCACAGATGTGACAGGGCTGGTTCGCCCTGCGGTACACGTAGACCTCGCCGCCGTGGTCGTCCACGCGCGGTGGGCGGCCCATGGCCTCGGGCGTGTGTTCCAGGCGGACGGTGTCGATGCGGTTGTTGCGGACGCCTTCGCGCATCAGCGCGACGAGGTCCGCCCAGATCGCGTCCCACTCCTTGGGAGTGATCTCCTTGCCCACGCGGTACGGGTCGATGCCGTGCCGGAAGAGGACCTCCGCGCGGTAGACATTGCCCACACCCGCGATGATCTTCTGGTCCATGAGGAGGGCGGCGATCGTCGTACGGCTGCGGGAGACGCGGTGGTACGCGGCCGACGGGTCGGCGTCGGGGCGCAGCGGATCCGGACCCAGACGGTCGTGTATCGCCTGTTTCTCGTCGTCCGTGATCAGGGCGCAGGTGGTGGGGCCGCGCAGATCGACGTACGAGGTGGGGTTCGCGAGACGGAGGCGGACCGTTTCGGTGGGTGGCGGGGCGGGGGCGTCGCCGAAGTTCACCTTGCCGAAGAGGCCGAGGTGGATGTGGATCCAGTCCGTAGCGCCGCGGAAGGCCAGGAAGAGGTGTTTGCCGTGGGCTTCCGTGTGGTCGAGAGCGGCGCCGTCGAGGAGGGTGGCGGCGTCGGCGAACTTGCCCTGCGGGCTGGTCACGCGGGTGGGTGTGCCGCCGAACCTGGCCGCGTAGTCCTCGGCCAGGCGGTGAATCGTGTGCCCCTCGGGCACGGGGTCCTCCTGTTTGTACGGGGTGGCCGGCGGCGGCTCGGGGGTGTGATCGCCCCCGCCGCCCCTACCCGTCCCATCCCCGGGGGCTCCGCCCCCCGGACCCCCGGCTGGTGGTTCTTTTGCTGCGGGAGAGTGGGGGGCTGGGCGCGCAGTTCCCCGCGCCCCTTAAGGGCTACGACTGCGGGTGGTGGGCCGGGATGGGCGGCAGGGTGCCCGTCGTCTCGTACGCCGAGAGCATGTCGATGCGGCGGATGTGACGCTCGTCACCGGAGAACGGCGTACCGAGGAAGGTCTCGACGAACTTGGTCGCCTCTTCCTGGGTGTGCATGCGCGCGCCGACAGCCACGACGTTGGCGTTGTTGTGCTGGCGGCCCAGCGCCGCCGTCTCCTCGCTCCAGGCGAGCGCGGCACGCACCCCGTCCACCTTGTTCGCGGCGATCTGCTCACCGTTGCCCGAGCCGCCGATCACGATGCCGAGGGCGTCGGGGTCGGCCGCCGTACGCTCCGCGGCGCGCAGGCAGAACGGCGGATAGTCGTCCTGGGCGTCGTAGATGAGGGGCCCGCAGTCGACGGGCTCGTGGCCGGCGGCCTTGAGCCACTCGACGAGGTGGTTCTTGAGTTCGAGACCGGCATGATCGGAGCCGAGATACACGCGCATGCTCCGAGTGTGACACGCCTGTTTCGGGCCGGTCTCACGGGGTGCCGCCGACGAAAACTGTGAGCAACGCTACAAACCTAATGGAAAGCTCAAGTAACGATCTGGATTCAGAGGTTCACGAATCTCTTTACCTCGGATTCACTGGACCGGCTTGTCACACCGCTCGCACGAGTCCCCACCTCACTCGTGCGCACCCGGCGCAAAGGATTCCCCCTTCATGACCTCGCAGCCGACCCCCACAAAGGCCGCAAGCGGCCCCGGAGGCCCCGAAGAACCCGGTGGCCTCCACGCCGGACTCAAGAACCGTCACCTCTCCATGATCGCCATCGGTGGTGTCATCGGAGCCGGGCTCTTCGTGGGCTCCAGCTCCGGTATCGCCACCGCCGGACCCGGCATCCTTCTGTCGTACGCCCTCGTCGGCACGCTCGTGGTGCTGGTGATGCGGATGCTCGGCGAGATGTCCGCCGCCAATCCGACCTCCGGCTCGTTCTCCGCCCACGCCGACCGCGCGCTCGGGCGCTGGGCCGGATTCTCGATCGGCTGGCTGTACTGGTTCTTCTGGGTGGTCGTACTCGCCGTCGAGGCGACCGCCGGGGCCAAGATCCTCGAAGGGTGGATTCCCGCCGTTCCGCAGTGGGGGTGGGCGCTCATCGTGATGATCGTGCTCACTGCGACCAACCTTGTCTCCGTCGGCTCGTACGGTGAATTCGAGTTCTGGTTCGCCGGGATCAAGGTCGTGGCGATCGGCGCGTTCATCGTGGTCGGCGGGCTGGCCATCTTCGGAGTGCTGCCGGGCGTCGACGCCCAGCAGGCCGGCCTCGGGAACCTCACCGACCACGGCGGCTTCCTGCCCAACGGGCCCGGCGCGATTCTCACCGGCGTGCTCCTGGTCGTCTTCTCCTTCATGGGCAGTGAGATCGCGACCCTCGCGGCCGGCGAGTCCGAGGACCCGCAGCGGGCCGTCACCAAGTCCACGAACAGCATCATCTGGCGGATCGGCGTCTTCTACCTCGGCTCGATCTTCGTCATCGTGGCCCTGCTTCCGTGGAACGACCCGTCCATCAAGGACAAGGGCTCGTACGTCGCCGCCCTCGACTCCCTCGGTATCGCCAACGCCGGTCAGATCATGAACTTCATCGTGCTGACGTCCGTGCTGTCCTGTCTCAACTCCGGGCTCTACACGGCCTCCCGCATGGCCTTCTCGCTCGGTCGGCGCGGGGACGCGCCCAAGGCCTTCGCGAAGACGACCTCGCGCGGTGTGCCGCTGGCCGCCATCGTCGTCTCGGTCGTCTTCGGCTTCGTGGCCGTCTTCTTCAACTACAAGTTCCCGGACTCGGTCTTCCTCTTCCTGGTCAACTCCTCCGGCGCGGTGGCCCTGTTCGTCTGGCTGGTCATCTGCTTCTCCCAGCTGCGGATGCGGAAGATCATCCAGCGCGAGTCGCCGGAGAAGCTCGTCGTGAAGATGTGGCTGTACCCGTACCTGACCTGGGCGGCGGCCGCACTGATCGTCTTCGTGCTCGGCTACATGCTCACCGACACGGAGCACGACGGGCGCGAGACCGTACTGCTGTCGCTGCTCGTCGCCGCGGTGGTGCTGGCGATCGCCCTGGTGAAGGAGAAGCTGCGCGGCGGGGCCAAGGCGGCGAAGGCCGCGGGCACCGATACGGGAGCCGGTGTGCCGCTGACTGACGGAGAGCCGGCCGACGCCGTGTCCGACGCTCGCTGAGCGCGGTGGCATGAGGGGAGGGGGTCCGGGACAGTGCGGTCGCACTGTCCGAGTTGAACATCCGGTTCCAGCCGGTCTCTTCGGCTCGCCCCCCGGCTACGTGGGGTACGAAGAGGGCGGCCAGCTGACCGAG
>NZ_JBEZLR010000142.1:0-20215 GCF_040652275.1 Streptomyces sp. NPDC048275 | reverse complement strand
TCAGAAGTCACAGCTTCCGGCGTCGATAGTGCTCACCTGCTGGCGGCTACGGAACCGAGCATTCCCCGGCTCCGTAGCTCCCATTAGGCGTTGTTTTCCCCCCGGAGGGCGGCAGCAGGGTCGACGTCGAGTTCGGCGACCAGGCCGCGCAGCACGGGGCCGTACTCCGGGTGGGCGAGGGCGAACGCCATCTGGGCGACCATGTAGTCGGCCGGGTTGCCGGTGTCGTACCAGCGGCCCTTGATGACCTGCCCGTACACCGCGCGGGTGGAGGCGTAGGCGTTGATGGCGTCGGTCAGGTAGACCTCGCCGGTCTTGTGCTCGTACCAGCGGCGGGTCTGCTCGCGCAGTTCGTCGACGATGCCCGGGGTGACGACGTAGCCGCCGATAGCCGCGTACGACGACGGGGCGGCAGCGGGCTTGGGCTTTTCGACCAGGCCGGTGATGCGCAGTTGGCCGCCTCCGAGGTCTTCCTTGACGATGGGCACGCCATAGCGCTGGGAGTCGGTGGGGTCCATCGGCAGGAGGGCCAGCACCGGGCAGCCGGTCTGCTCATACGCGCGGATCAGCTGCTGGGCACGGGGGACCTCGGCCACGAAGACGTCGTCGGGCCACAGCACCAGCACCGGCTCGTCGCCGAAGGCACGGGCGGCGTTCAGCACGGGGGTGCCGTTGCCGTACGGACCGTACTGGTCGAGGTAGGTGATGTGGCCCTGACGGGCCAGCTCTGCGACCTCCTCCACCGCGTCCGCGTAGGCCGTCTTGCCGTCTTTGCGGAGTTGCTCGACGAGGGCGGGGTTGGGGCGGAAGTGGTCCTGGATGAGGCTCTTGCCGCCGGAGACGACGATGGTGATGTCGGTGATGCCGGAGTCCACCAGCTCGCGCACGGTGTGCTCGATGACCGGCTTGTCGCCGACCGGGAGCATCTCCTTCGGTGTCGCCTTCGTCAGGGGCAGCAGACGGGAGCCGAGTCCGGCGGCGGGGATCACGGCCCTGCGAATCGTCGGGGACATCACGTCTCTCTCGGTCGAGCGGCACACCGTACCGGCCAGCACGGCACACTCCCGACGTTACCAACGTCCGCCGCTGCCCAGGTGCACGGGGTGGCGGTGCCTTTCAGACGCAGTCGGGCGGGCTCCGGGATGTTGTGACACCGTTGCTGTGGTGCACCGTGCTGCTCCGCTTGCACACAGCAGACAGACGGCGATCCGACAGGTGAAGCAGGAGGCGAGCCGCCGCCGCCCTACGGCGCCGGCCGGTCAGAACTCCAGGCGGGGGACAGGCGAGCCGCCCAGCACGTAGCCCTGGATGGCGGCGGCGGCGGCGCCACGCGCCCACTCGCTGAAGTCGATGGGCTGGATCTCGAGGGACAGTTCACGGGCCCGTGGATCGCGGTCGCGGCGGACCGCCTCGTCGATCGCCGCCCGGGCGACCTCGGCGAGCCGAATGCCCTCGCCGGTGAGCACGATCTTCTGAGTGAGCGTCAGATTGGCGACGGCGGCGATCAGCCGGCCCAGCGCGCGGCCCGCAGCCCGGACCACGGCGGCCGCGACCGGGTCGCCGTCGGCCGCGAGGTCCAGGCATTCGTCATACGTCACCGAGCGGCGCAGCCCGACCGAAATCGCCGCACGGATCGAGGGGATCGACAGCATCGCGACCGCGCAGCCCCGGTGGCCGTCGGGACAGAGCGGCCCCAGCGGATCGAGGGGGAAGTGGCCCACCAGCCCGACTCCGGCGTCCGGACTGTCCACCACCCGGTCGTGCATCACCAGGCCGTAGCCGACGCCGGCGCCTATGGTGAGCACGGCGAAGCGGTCGTGGTCCAGGGCCGTGCCGAACCAGTGCTCGGCACGGGTGAGCGCGAGCAGGTCGTTGTCCACCGTCGCGGGGACGCCGAGAGCGTCCGAAAGCAGTGCGCCGAGCGGAACGTCCTCCGCCCAGTCGAGGAACGGGGCCTTGACGACGGTGGCATGGCCCGCGACCGGACCGCCGACGCTGACGCCGGCGCCGGTGATGTGCCTGCCCTCCGCGGTGAGGCCGACGGTCAGGTCGTCGGTCAGCCGCCGGACGGTGGCCACCACGTCGGCCGGGGTACGGCCCGGCAGCTCCGCCTCGGCGGTTCCGATCACCTCGGCGCGCAGGTTGGTCAGAACTGCGTGGACGGCCTCCCCGGTCACCTTGGCGCCGAGGAAATGGTGCGAGGCGGGCACGACGTCGAGCGGCCTGGTGGGTCGCCCGTTCCGGGCGTCGTGGCTGGTGCCCTCCTCCACCAGCAGGCCGCTGTCCAGCAGCGGCTTGGCGATCCTGGTGAGACTGCCGGCCGAGAGGTTGAGCCGGCGGGCCAGCTCGCTCCGCGGGAGCGGGCCGCGCAGGAGCACCTCCAGGGCGACGGCACGCGAGGCCCCCGCCAGCGGCGTCCAGGGCGAAGGGGGCGGGTGCACCGGAAGACCTCCGTACGGCGGGGCGGTCGACTGTCGCAGATCATCCTGCCATGACACCGATGAGTTTTGAAGCAAAAGTAAGTCGCATGCTTCGGCTCGGTTTCCCGTCGCGAAAGATCTCGTTACGGAAGGGTTGACCCCGCCGAGACTTCCGCCATACAACTAACCCCACCCGATCAGGCCTAGACGGCCGATCGCATAGCTTCCGATCAAGGGGATCCCCATGCACGGGCACCTCCATCTGCGTGCTTCCGGCACCAGCCTCGTCCTCGACTGCACCGGCACCCGTCTGCCGCGGATCGTCCACTGGGGCGCAGATCTGGGTGAGTTGACGCAGGGGCAGCTCGCCCTGCTCGTCGCCGCCGATTCCACCCAGATCATGTCGAACACCCTGGACGTGCCAGTACCGCTCAGTGTGCTGCCCGAGCAGTCGGCGGGCTGGCTCGGCACCCCGGGGCTGACCGGCCATCGTGACGGCACGGCCTTTTCCACCGCCTTCGCGGTCCGGGCGATCGAGACCGTGGAGACCCCCGAGCTGCAGGCCCCGGTCCGGCACCGCGTCACCGTGGACGCCGAGGACGCCGCGGCCCGGCTCGCGCTCGCCCTGGAACTGGAGGTCACCGCCACTGGTCTGGTGCGGCAGCGGGCGACCCTTACCAACCAGGGCGCCGACACCTACACCCTGGACGGCCTGCTGCTGACCCTCCCGGTCCCCGAATCGGCCGCCGAGCTGCTCGACCTCACCGGTCGTCATCTGCGTGAACGCAGCCCGCAGCGGCACGCGTTCACCCGTGGCACCCACCTGAGGGAGAACCGGCGCGGCCGTACCGGAACCGACGGGGCGCTGGTCCAGGTCGCGGGCGAGCCCGGCTTCGGTTTCCGTACCGGTGAGGTCTGGGGCCTGCACGTCGCATGGAGCGGCAACCAGCGGTCGCTCGCCGAGCGCAACCCGGCCGGAGTCTCACTGCTCGGCGGAGGCGAGACCCTGCTCTCCGGCGAGGTGCGGCTCGCCCCTGGCGAGTCCTACACCAGCCCGTGGATCTACGGCTCCTACGGGCGCGGGCTGGACGAGCTCTCCGCCCGTTTCCACGGGTATCTGCGCTCCCGGCCGCGCCACCCGAACCGTCCGCGTCCGGTCACCCTGAACACCTGGGAGGCCGTCTACTTCACGCAGGATCTGGACCGCCTGACGGCTCTCGCGGACGCCGCCGCCGAGGTCGGCACCGAGCGTTTCGTCCTGGACGATGGCTGGTTCCTGGGCCGTCGCGACGACCATGCGGGCCTCGGCGACTGGTACGTCGACCGGACGGTCTGGCCCGACGGGCTGCACCCGCTGGTCCGCCACGTCCGGTCCCTCGGTATGGAGTTCGGGCTCTGGTTCGAGCCGGAGATGGTCAACCCCGATTCCGACCTGGCCCGCCGTCACCCCGAGTGGATCATGGCGGCCGGGGACCGGCTCCCGCCGCTCTCCCGCCACCAGCAGGTCCTGGACCTGGGCCACCCCGAGGCGTACGCCTACCTCTTGGAGCGCCTGGACGCCCTGGTCGCCGAGTACCGGATCGACTACCTCAAGTGGGACCACAACCGGGACCTGGTCGAGGCCGGGCACAGCCCGAGCGGCGTGGCCGGGGTGCATGCCCAGACCTCGGCCGTCTACCGGCTGATGGACGAACTGCGCGCCAGGCACCCGCAGCTGGAGATCGAGTCGTGCTCGTCCGGCGGCGGTCGGGTCGACCTCGGGGTGCTGGAGCGCACCGACCGGGTGTGGGCCAGCGACTGTATCGACGCCCTGGAACGGCAGCAGATCCAGCGTTGGACCGGCCTGCTGCTGCCGCCCGAGATGATCGGCGCCCATGTCGGCTCGCCGGTCGCCCACACCACCGGACGCACCCACATCCTGGACTTCCGGGCCGGTACCGCACTGTTCGGGCACTTCGGCATCGAGTGGGACCTGACCACCGCCACGGCGGAGGAGCGCGCCCAGCTGGCTCGCTGGGTCGCCGCGTACAAGGAGCTACAGCCCCTGCTGTTCGCCGGCACCGTCGTCCGAGCCGACCACCCCGACCCCGCGCTGTGGGTGCACGGCGTGGTCGCGGAGGACCGCTCGCGGGCGGTCTACGCCCTCGTCCAGCTCGCGACCAGCGTTCAGTCGCCGACCGGCCGGGTCAGGCTTCCGGGCCTCGACGACGACGCGGTGTACCGGGTCGCGCCACTCGCACCGGGTGCCACGGCCGAGGGCCCGACGAGCTCGGTGCTGCCGTGGTGGGCCGACGGGGTTGAACTTCCGGGCCGCGCGCTGGCCGGGTTCGGCGTGCAGGCCCCCACCCTCTACCCCGAGCGCCTGGTACTCGTCGAAGCGCGACGGATCTGAACCGTCGCGCTCGCAGGAGACATCCGTGAGCAGAGACATCCGTGAGCAGGACACATCCGTGAGCAGGACACATCCATGAGCAGGAGACATCCGTGATAGCGCGCAGGACGTTCCTCGCCGCAGGGCTGTCCGCCGGGCTTTCCAGCACGCTGGTGAGCGCGTGCGACAACACCTCGGCCGACGGTTCCGGCAACCGCGTGACGCTGGACTTCTTCCAGTTCAAGACGGAGGCGGTAGGAACCTTCGCGAAGATCATCAAGGCTTTCGAGGCGGAACACCCCGGCATCCGCGTGGTCCAGAACAACGTGCCGAGCCCGGCGACCGCCATGCGCGCCCGCCTGGTCAGGAACGACGTCCCCGATGTGATCACTCTCAACGGCGACAGCGTCTTCGGCGAGATCGCCCGGGCTGGAGTGTTCCACGACTTCTCCGGTGACGAGGCCGCCGCCGGCATCAGTCCGGCCGTGCAGAAGGTCCTCGACGGCCTCGGCACCGGGGCGCCCCACGAAGCCAACGGGCTGCCGTTCGCCTCCAACGCCGACGGGGTCATCTACAACAAGGACCTGTTCGCCGAGCACGACGTCGCCGTCCCCACCACCTGGAGCGAGCTCCTCGCCGCTGCCGAGACCTTCCACACCGCCGGGGTGACCCCGTTCTACGGCGCGCTGAAGGAAGCGTGGACGTGTCTGCCGCCCCTCAACACCCTCGCCTCCAACCTCCAGCCGCCCGACACCTTCTTCCAGGAGCGCCTGGCCGGCCGCACCACCTTCGCCGAGGCCTACGCCCCGGTCGCCGACAAGCTGGCCCAGCTCTACCGCTACACCCAGCAGGACACGCCGTCCCGCGACTACAACGCCGGCAACCAGGCGTTCGCCCAGGGCAAGGCAGCAATGTATCTGCAGGGCGTCTGGGCGATCCCTGCGATCAAGACCTTCAAGCCCGCATTCGAGATCGGTACCTTCGCCCTGCCGGTCACCGACGACGCCTCCGCGACCAGGCTGGTGTCCGGCGTGGACGTGGCCGTCACCATGGGCCGCAAGCCGCGGCACCCCGCCGAGTCCATGGCCTTCATCTCGTACCTGATGCGCCCCGCGGTCATGCGGGCCTACGCGGCCGAGCAGTTGGCGTTCCCGACGCTCAAGGGGAGCAGCCCCGAGGACCCGGCTCTGGCCGGTCTGCGGCCGTACTTCGACAGCGGCCGGATCGTCGCGTTCAGCGACCACCGCATCCCGCTGTCCGTCCAACTCGACTCTGTCACTCAGCAGTTCCTCTTCGACGGGCGGCGCGACAGCTATCTGCGCGCGCTCGACAGCGAGTGGGACAAGTACCAGGCCCGACACAACTGACCGTCTCCACGGAGGTTCCCATGGCAGTCGTCTCCGAGCGACCTTCCAGACCCCGGACGGCCCGCAGCTACTACTGGATGGTCCTGCCGGCGCTCGTCCTGTTCTTCCTCTTTCACACCGTCCCGGTCCTGCAGGGCATCTACTACAGCCTCACGGACTACACGGGTTACGGCGCCTACAAGTTCATCGGCCTGAAGAACTACCTCAACCTCTTCCAGGACGAGAAGGTCTGGCACTCCTACGTCTTCACCTTCCAGTTCGCCTTGGTCTCCACCGTCCTCGCCAACGTCATCGCCCTGGCCATCGCGCTCGGGCTCAACGCGAGGATCAAATTCCGCACGGCGATCCGCGGGGTGTTCTTCGTCCCCAACATCCTGGCGATACTCATCGTCGGCTACATCTTCAACTACCTGTTCTCCAACTCCCTGCCGTATCTCGGGAAGCAGCTCGGTGTCGACTGGTTGGCCGGCAGTGTCCTCGCCGATCCGGACCACGCCTGGCTCGGCATCGTCGTCGTCGCGGTCTGGCAGGCCGTCGCCTTCAACGTGATCATCTATCTGACCGGTCTGCAGACCATCCCTGCCGAGCTGTACGAGGCGGCAACGGTGGACGGCGCAGGGCCCTGGCAGCGGTTCCGCGCGATCACGCTGCCCCTGATCGCGCCGTTCCTCACCATCAACATGGTGCTCTCGCTCAAGAACTTCCTGCAGGTCTTCGACCAGATCGTCGCTCTCACCGGTGGCGGCCCGGGCACCTCCACCCAGTCGGTGTCCTTCCTCATCTACACCAACGGCTTCCAAGGCGGTGAGTACGCCTACCAGACCGCCAACGCGGTGGTGTACTTCGCCGTCATCGTCCTGGTCTCCATCGTCCAGCTGCGCATCCTGCAGCGCCGTGAGGTGAGCAACTGATGGCCGGTAAGCTCCCGCTCCACCCGAGCCGCCCGCGCGTCAACTGGTGGCTCACCGCACTGATGGCGGTCCTCTCACTGACCGTCCTGATCCCGCTCTACTTCACCGCCGTCACCGCGCTCAAGACCCCCGACCAGCTCACCGGCTCCGGCTTCGGACTCCCCGACCGCGTCCGCTGGGCCAACTTCGCCGACGCCTGGCGGCTTACCGACTACCCGCACGCCGCCCTCAACAGCGCCCTCATCACGGTCGGCGCGGTGATCCTGACGCTGCTGACCAACTCCCTGGTCGCCTATGCCATCTCCGCCAACCTGCACCGCCGGTTGTTCAAGGGCCTGTACCTGTACTTCGTCTCGGCGCTCTTCGTCCCGTTCCCGATCATCATGCTGCCGGTGGTGAAGCAGACGGCCCTGCTGCACCTGGACAACCAACTCGGCCTGATCCTGCTGTACGTGGTCTACGGATTCGCCTTCAACATCTTCCTGTATGTCGGCTATCTCCGCTCGATCCCACGGGAGTTGGAGGAGGCGGCACGAACCGACGGGGCGAGCACCTGGACGATCTTCTGGCGGATCATCTTCCCGCTGCTCGCCCCGATGAACGCCACGGTCGGCATCCTGACCTGCCTGTGGGCGTGGAACGACTTCCTGCTTCCGCTGATCGTGCTGTCCAGCCCGGACGCCCGCACCCTGCCCCTGGCCCAGTACGTGTTCCAGAGCCAGTTCAACACCAACTACACCACCGCCTTCGCTTCCTATCTGATGGCGCTTGCACCGATGCTGCTCGTATACCTCTTCGCCCAGCGCTGGGTGATCTCCGGAGTGATGAGAGGTGCGCTGAAGTGACGACCGAAACCCCATGGTGGAAGACCGCCGTCGTCTACCAGATCTACCCCCGGAGCTTTGCCGACTCCAACGGCGACGGCATCGGCGACCTGCCGGGCATCATCGACCGGCTCGACCATCTGGCCGGTCTCGGCGTCGACGTCCTGTGGCTGTCGCCCGTCTACCCCTCCCCGCAGGACGACAACGGCTACGACATCAGCGACTACCAGGACATCGACCCGGTCTTCGGCACCCTTGCCGACTTCGACCGCCTGCTCGCCGCCGTCCACGAGCGCGGCATGAAGCTCGTCATGGACCTCGTGGTCAACCACACCTCCGACGAGCACCCGTGGTTCCTCGAGTCACGCAGCGGACGGGACAGCCCGAAGCGGGACTGGTACTGGTGGCGCGCGGAGCCCAACAACTGGGGCTCCTTCTTCTCCGGCTCCGCCTGGGAGCTGGACCGGGCGAGCGGCGAACACTACCTGCATCTGTTCTCCCGCAAGCAGCCCGACCTCAACTGGGAGAACCCCGAGGTCCGGCAGGCCGTGTACGCCATGATGCGGTGGTGGCTGGACCGCGGTGTGGACGGCTTCCGGATGGACGTCATCAACGCGATCTCCAAGGCCCCCGGCCTGCCGGACGGTGAGGTCCGCAACGGCTCCCGGTACGGCGACGGCTCACCGCACTACCTGTGCGGCCCCCGCATCCACGAGTTCCTGCAGGAGATGCACCGAGAGGTCTTCGCCGGCCGAACGGAGCGGATCCTGACGATCGGTGAGATGCCCGGGGTGACGGTGGACCAGGCCAAGCGCTTCACCGACCCCGAGCGCCGAGAGGTCGACATGGTCTTCCAGTTCGAGCATGTCGGGCTCGACCGTGGCGAAGGCCGGTTCGACGTCAGGCCGTTGCGGCTGACCGACCTCAAGGCCTCGCTCGGCGCCTGGCAGGACGGGCTCAACAGCACCGGCTGGAACAGCCTCTACTGGAACAATCACGACCAGCCGCGGATCGTCTCCCGCTTCGGCGACGACCGGTCCGAGCACCGCGTCCGCTCGGCGACCATGCTCGCCACTGTCCTCCATCTGCACCGGGGCTCCCCGTTCATCTACCAGGGCGAGGAACTGGGCATGGCCAACGCCCCGTTCGAAAGGCTCGACGACTTCCGCGACATCGAGTCGCTCAACCACTACGCCGAGGCCGTCGCCGCCGGGGCCGACCCCGAACAGATCCTGTCCGCGCTCCGGGTGGCCGGTCGCGACAACGCACGCACCCCCATGCAATGGGACGCCGGTCCGAACGCCGGCTTCACCACCGGCCTCCCATGGCTGCCCGTCAACCCCGACCACGTCGAGATCAACGCGGCGGCGGCCGTCGCCGACCCTGACTCGGTGTACCACCACTACCGGCGGCTGATCGACCTGCGGCACACCGAACCGGTCGTCGCCCATGGTGACTTCACCATGCTGATGCCCGACGACGAGCAGGTGTACGCGTTCACACGCCGGTACCGGGCCACGGAGCTGCTCGTCCTCGGCAACTTCAGTGGCAGCCCGGCCTCCGTCCCGGTCCCGGCCGACTGGGAGGGTGCCGAGACCGTCATCGCCAACGTCTCCGGCACCGGCCGGCTGCCCTCCACCCTCACGCTCGCCCCCTGGGAGGCCCGAGTGCACCGTCGGACCCGCGGCCGGGGATGACGGTCTTGGCGGGCGCCGCCTTCAGAGCGCCCTCAAGCAGGCCCGTACGGATGGGCAGGCCACGGCGGCGGCCGGTCACTGCCTCGCCGTCGGCAGTTCGGCGCCCTGCTTGAGCCGGGAGCGTTCCTCTACGTGGACGACTTCGCCGTCCGGCTCGAGCAGACCTACGCCAACACGGACGGATGTCGACCGACTGGTGCTGCTGGATCGCGAGGCGGCGAGACCGCTCAGCGCTCCCCGGCCGGCTCCGGCCACAACGCCCGCACTGCGTCAGGCACCTCGGCCACAACAGCCGGATCGAGCGCCAGTTGGAGTATGTAGCCCGGGAGGACGGAGATCATCGTTGAAGCGATCGCCTCGGCCGTCACGCTTGTGGGCATGCCGCCGTTGCCTTGGTGGTCGCGGACCAACATGACCAGGTCGGCGCGCATGCGGGCCATGAGCTGATCGAGCTTGCGAGCCAGCGAGCCGTTACGCATGGCCTCTCCCCAGACCAGAACCGCGAGCCCGGCCAGGTCTCCGTCGGCGGACTTGGCCCGAACCACGTCGAGAAGTTCCGCCATGACCGCCCCGATGGATTGGTCCTGCTGGTTCGTGGCGACGGCGAGCGTTATGTCGAGCACATCGCGCATGTTCTCCTCGGCGATCGCGAGGATCATCTCGTCCTTGCTGGTGAAGTGCCGGTACACCGCGCCCGCAGACAGCCCCGCCTCCGCGAACAGGTCCTGCATGGAGGCCGAGTGGAAACCGTCACGGAGGAAACAGCGGCGCGCCGCGTCCAGGATCTGCTCGCGGCGGGCGTCCATGTACTGCTGTGTGACCTTGGGCATGGGGTCATCCTAGCAAAAGTAAAACGAACGTTCCGTTTGACGTCCCCTTGTGTGGCAGGTCAGACTGGGGATTAAGAGAACGATCATTTCTTTTTTTATAGGAGGGCTGACCGTGAGGAGCCCGTTGTCAAGACACCCGGCATGGCGGGAAGTGGCCGTTGCCGCCGTGGGGCTGCCCCTGGTGATCACCCTGGTGGTGATGATGTTCGCCTGGCCGGCGGGGCGGTCCGCGCCGCGCGATGTCCCGGTCGGGATCGTGGGCACCGGGGCAGCCAGCCAGCGCGCGGTGGAGGGGCTGGTCCACGAGAAGCCCGGCGCGTTCGACTTCCGCCTCTATCCCAACCAGCAGGCCGCGCGGTCGGCGATCGAGGACCGGGACGTCTATGGCGCCTTCGTCATCGCATCCGACGACATCACCGTGCTGCAGGCCTCTGCCGCCAGCCCCTCCGTAGCCCAGCTTCTGGGTCAGGTCGGACAGCAGCTGGCCGACCGGGCCACCCAGCAGAAGCTCGCCCAGCAGGAGGCCGCCCAGGAGAGGGCAGCCGAGCAGAAGGCCGACCGGCAGAAGGGCACCCAGGAGAAGGCCAGTCGGCAGAAGGCCGGCGAGCAGGAGGCCGACGGTGTCAAGTCCCCGTCGGAGGTCCACGTGAGGGCACTCGACGTGGTGCCTGTCGCCGCAGAGGACCCCAAGGGCGTGGTGTTCAGCTCGGCGGTCTTCCCGCTCACGATCTGCGGCATCCTGATCGGGTCGTTTGTCGCGACAGCTCGCGGCCTGCAGCGCCGGTCGCACCGAGTGCTGACACTCCTCGTCGCCTGCGCCGTCGCGGGCTTCGGTGCCTATCTCGTGGCCCAGGGTTTTCTCGGGGCGCTGCCCCACGATCACGTGGCCACGTGGGCGGTCCTGTCGCTCGTCCTGGTCTCCATCAGTGCCACCGCTGCCGGGCTGATCCGACTCCTCGGGCCGGCGGCTCTCGGGCTCAGCGCCGCGCTCATGGTGTTCGTCGGGAACCCCTTCTCCGGCGCCAGCTCCGCTCCGGAGATGCTCCCCACGGGAGTGGACTACGTCGGCCAGTGGTTGCCCCCCGGCGCCGGAGCCAGCCTGCTTCGCGACACCGCGTACTTTGACGGCAACGGCAGCGCCGGCCCCCTTGGTGTCCTTGTTCTGTGGAGCGTCTGCGGGCTCACAGCGCTCGCGTTCGGCCGCGGCATCAGCAGGAAAGCCTCCGGTGCGAAGACCGGTGCGACGGCTTCCGGAGCGTCGCACCCGACCTGGGCGAATGAGGGGTCCGGTGCTGTGTTGCCGGAGCGGCGTCACGCGCACGCACGCACGTGACGGTGACGGCTGATGCCGAGCGCTTCATGCGCGCAACCGGGGCCTGGCCGTCAAGGTCTTCGGCCCGGTGTCGAAGGCGGGTGCGGCCCGTTCCACGCGGGCCGCACCGGCACCTAGTGCTGGGTGGCGGGGTGGTTGATGGTGTTCCGGGGCAGATGCTGGGGCGATGGCTCTACGGGCACGGCCGGGATGGCGACTCGGTCCGGAAATGACCCGGATCACCTTGAACGCCCTCTGTTCTGCAGGGTAGTTGAGGTGGTTTTCGGGTGCTTCGAGCGCCCCCGGTTTGCGTTCTGCCCTGGTGTGTCGGCGCCCGCGTCACGGTGGACGGTGACCGGGGCCGGCGCCCCTTTGGCCGGTCTCGTCGTGGTGGCCGGGCCCGGCCCGGGCGGTCTTCATGACGGACGTGGCTGACGCCGCGGGTGGTGTCACTCGGTGTCGGCGGCGAATTGGTCGGTGCCCAGCACGGCGAGCAGGGCGAGTTTCTCGTGACTTTCCGTGCCCGGGGTGGCGGTGGATATGAGAAGGGGCTGGCCCTGGTCCGGCCCGAGCAGGAGCTGGAATCATCAAGCTGGTCCAGGCCGCCAGTTCGACATCGTTGCTCACTGTGCACGCGGTCCGGCGGGCCGACGGCGACGTGGACGTCATGCTCATCGGCAAGGACCCCGCCGACGACGCCCAAGTCACCTTGTCCTACAGCGAGTTCACTCGGTCGACGGACACCCCGAGCGCGTACTCGTACCTCAAGATCGCCCGTACGATCGGGTCGGCCATCGCAAGCAGCGTGGCGCGGCAGACCGTACCGGCGTACTCGATCGTGGTCGTGCAGATGCATCCCGGCCGCACCGCCGGTTGAGCGCGGCCGGGGTCGGGAAGCACCTGTCAGGTGGACCGCAAATCGAACCAGTCGAAGGCCGCACTGCCCCGCGTGGCGTATATACCGAAGACACGGCCGGTGAAGCCGCCGGCGACCTCGGTGGTGAGGTAGCGGCCGTCGAGTTCGGCGAGGATCTCGAAGTGGCCGTCGTCCGTCTCGTAACCCAGGCGGAGGGTGTCGGGGCCGCCGACGCGGAGGCCGGGCGGCGGAGGAGCCGCCGGGTCGCGGGAGGTGACCGTAGGCGGCAGGATGTCGGAGGTCGTGACGTCGATCCGCAGCCTCACCGGGCCGGAGGGCATGGACCGTTCGGCGACAGCGTGACGTAGCGGGCCGATCCTGGCGACCGCGCGGACCGTGCCGTCGGCCACCTCCACCTCGTAGTGGTGCGCCTCGTCCAGCCGTACCGCGAGTCCGCCCCTGCCGTCGTCGCCGACCTCGACCAGTGTGCGCGCGGTGCAGTCGGGGTCGCGCTGCCGTCGTCCCACGAAGAGCGCACCGGGCTTGTCGAGGCTGTCCGCGCGGGCGTGCAGCACCAGATGGCCCGCCCGCTCGTCGAGACGGACGGCCTCCGGGTCGCTCCGTCGGAGCGACACCCAGCACGGCGCGAGCGCGGGGGAGTCGAAGTCGTCCCGGTCCGGCTCCGGCGGCCAGGGATGCGGCGGCAGCGCCGGAGCCTGCGTACGCAGTTCCAGCGGCCCGGGCAGCGGCCACTCGTCCTCCCACCGCACCGGTACCAGGAAGGTCTCCCGGCCCATCCCGTGATACATCGGGGTGTCGCCGCGCGGCCTGGTACCCAGCAGCACCATCCACCACGTTCCGTCGTGCGCCTGCACCAGATCGGCGTGGCCGGTGTTCTGCACCGGATGGTTGGTACTGCGGTGGGACAGTACGGGGTTGGCCGGGTGAGCTTCGAAGGGCCCCGGCAGCGTACGGGCCCGGGCCACCGACAGTGCGTGCCCGCGCTCGGTGCCACCCTCCGACAGCAGCAGGTACCACCAGTCGCCGATCCGGTACAGGTGCGGTCCCTCGGGATACTGCAGTCCGCTGCCCGACCACATCGGCACCGGTTCGCCCAGCAGTTCGCCGGACTTCGGGTCGATGCGGACCCCGCGGATGCCGCCCGACGAGAACACGCACCAGCAGGTTCCGTCCTCCTCCCACGCCAGGTCGGGGTCGATGCCCGGAACGCCGACCGGTACGGGATCCGACCACGGTCCCGCGGGGTCCTCGGCGGTCACCAGGACGTTGCCTGCCCCGGCGACCACGGTCGTGATCAGCCAGAACCGTCCGTCGTGGTAGCGCAGCGTAGGCGCGTACACCCCCGTGGAGGAAGGGGCCGTGTCGGGCAGTTCCAGCTGCGAGGGCCGGTCCAGGGCGTGTCCGATCAGCCGCCAGTGGACCAGGTCGCGGCTGTGCCAGATCGGCACGCCTGGTACGTACTCGAAGCTGGACGTGGCCACGTAGTAGTCGTCACCAGCCCGGCAGATGCTCGGGTCCGGGCTGAAGCCGGGTATTACGGGATTGTCGAAGAACGCCATGTCCGTCCTGGGGAGTGTGGTCGGGGGGAGTACGCCGCGGGGAATCGTCCGCGCGGGGTCGGCAGGCACGGAAGCGGTACTCACAGCGGGCAACCCCTCGGGCGTGCGGCAGTCGGCGACAGGGCGCGGCACCGCGTAAGCGGACCGCACGGCCAGATACTGTTGAAGCGCTTCGAAAGCTTGCATGCGCACCGCTGGCATGTCAACAGAGCCTCAAAGGTGCTTACTTAGACTTACTTAACATCATAAAAAGCCTTTGTTCGATCTCTTGTGGGTGCTGTTACCCGTCGCTATGGTCACGGCAAATCGAAGCGCTTCGACGAAAGAGGCGATCCACCATGCCCCACGAGTTGAATCGAAGGTCCTTCGTCTCGCCGGGCCGTCAAGGGGTGATGGATGGGCCCTGTGCTCCAGGTCAGAGGCGTACCCGAGCCCCGATGCGTGTGGGCGACGATCTCCGCCGCGATGGAGATGGCCGTCTCTTGGGGAGTATGGGCGCCGAGGTCGAGGCCGATCGGGGAATGCAGGCGGGCCAGGTGCTCTTCCGGGACGTCGGCCTCCCGCAGTAGTTCCACGCGCTGCGTGTGGGTGCGGCGTGAGCCCATCGCGCCCACGTAGCCCACGGGCAGGCTCAGTGCCAGGCGTAGCAGGGGGATGTCGAACTTGGCGTCGTGGGTGAGGACGCAGACGGCGGTCCGGGCATCCACGTCGGTGGCGGCGAGGTAGCGGTGCGGCCAGTCGGCCACGATGTCGTCGGCGTGCGGGAAGCGGGCGGGGGTGGCGAAGACGGGGCGGGCATCGCACACCGTGACCCGGTAGCCGAGAAAGCGGCCGACCTCGCTGAGCGCACCGGCGAAGTCGACGGCGCCGAAGATCAGCATCCGGGGGCGGGACGCGTGGGTGTGGACGAGGACGGACAGTTTCTCCGGGCAGGTCGCGGCATCTCCGCCGACCTCGACCCGGCCGGTACGGCCCGCTCGCAGGAGTGCGCGGGCCTGTGCCGCGACCGCCCGTTCCCAGTCCTCGCCGCCCGTGAGTGCGTCGTGTGTGCTGTCGCCGCCGGTGACGCTCAGGGTGCGGCCGAGGAGTTCTTCGGGCCCGTCGATGATCTGGGCCACGGCGGCGGGCCGGCCGGACACCACCTCGTCCAGGGCCGCGGTGAGGTGGGGCTGGTCGGTGGGGTCGATCCGCTGCACCAGGACGTCGAGTTCGCCGCCGCAGGTCAGGCCGACGGCGAAGGCGTCGTCGTCGGAGTAGCCGAAGCGTGCCCGGGTCGGGGGTTCGTCTGACGTGAGTACGTGTTGGCACAGCTCGTAGACGGCGCCCTCCACGCATCCTCCGGACACGCTGCCGACCGCGTTGCCGTCGGCGTTCACGGCCAGCGCGGTGCCGACGGGCAGGGGTGCGCTACCGCTGACCTGGACGACGGTGGCGAGGGCGAAGGGGCGGGACTCGCGGCACCAGGTGTGCAGCGTGTCCGCGATGTTCAACATCGGTGAGGTCTCCGGGAGGGACGGCTCTGGGGCCCGGGCAGCGGTGAGGGTTCACCGACCGTTGCCCGGGGCTCGGCTCAGAGCAGGGATTCAGCGGTGATGGGCAGTTCCCGCACCCGTCGCCCTGTGGCGTGGAAGACGGCGTTGGCGATGGCGGGTGCCACACCGACCAGGACGACCTCGCCGAGGCCCTTGACGCCGAGGGGGTCGGCCTCGTCGTCCCGGCCGTCGACGTAGATCGCCTTCAGGTCGGGGACATCGGCGTTGACGGGGACCAGGTAGTCGGCCAGGTTGGCGTTGACGATCCGGCCGTCACGGTGGTCGGTGACCGTGTGCTCGAGGAGGGCCATACCGATGCCGCCGGTCATGGCGCCGATGGCCTGGCTGTCGGCCAGCTTGGGGCTGATGATCCGGCCCGCGTCGAAGACGCCGAGCATCCGCCGCACTCGGACCAGGCCCAGGCGGGCGTCCACGCCGACCTCGGCGAACACCGCGCCGTAGGCGTACATCGAGGACCGGGACTGCCCTGGGGTCCAGGAGCCGTCCGCCTCGAGATGCGGGCGGTTGTTACGGGCGAGGAGTTGCCGGTAGGTCTCCCCGCGCGCGGGGTTGTTCTTCACGTGCAGTCGGCCGTTCCGTACGACGATGTCGTCGGCGTCGGCGCCGTGCAGCGGTGAATCCTCGTCCTCGACGGCGAGCTTGATCGCCTGCTGCCGCAGCTTGTCGCAGCCGTCCTGGACGGTGGAGCCGACGCTGGCCATGGTGAGCGAGCCGCCGTGGAGCGGGGCGGTGGGCATGTTCGTGTCGCCGAGCCGGAAGGTGACGTTGCGGACCGTGAGGCCCAGGGCGTCGGCGGCGACCTGCGTCATGGAGGTGTACGTGCCGGGCCCCATGTCGCTGGTCGAGGACTCGACCAGGGCGGTGCCGTCGGCATCCAGCCGCACCCGGGCCTGGCCCGGGGCCCGCAGGGTGTCGTAGACCGCGGTGGCCATGCCGGTGCCGATCAGCCAGTCGCCGTCGCGGGTGGAGCGCGGCCGGGGGTTGCGGTGGCTCCAGCCGAACTCGCGGGCGCCGACGGTGTAGCACTCGCGCAGCCGTCGGGTGGAGAACGGCCGCCCGCTGGACTGGTCGTTCTCGGGTTCGTTGCGGCGCCGCAGCTCGATGGGGTCGATGCGGAGCTCGTGGGCGAGTTCGTCCAGTGCGCTCTCGATGGGGAAGGCGGCGGTGGAGTAGCCCGGGCCGCGCATGGGGGTAGGGGTGTTCACGTCCAGCGGCACCGTCCGGTGCGTCTGGCTGACGTTGGGGGTCGTGTAGAGCATCTGCCCCGGGGCGACGGCGCCACGCTCGGTGAACGTCTCGTAACTGGACGTCTCGGCGCGCAGCTCGTGGGTCATTGCGGTCAGCCGTCCGCGGCGGTCGCTGCCCAGGCGCACCTTGTACTCGTATGCCGGCCGGTAGCCCACCCCGAAGTAGAGCTGCTTGCGCGTGAGGACGAGCTTGACCGGGCGGCCCACTTCGAGGGCGGCGAGGGCGGCGATGGTGATGTGCGGCCAGGCCCGCGCGGCGTTGCCGAACGCGCCGCCGACGAACGGCGAGATGACGCGGATGGACTCCGCCGGAATGCCGAAGTTTGCGGCGATCTCGTCGCGCGGGCTCTGCACCCACTGGGTCTTGTCCCACAACGTGAGCCGGTCGCCGTCCCATTGGGCGACGGTGGCGTGGAGCTCCATCGCGTTGTGGTGATTGCGGGCCGGCCGGTACGTCATCTCCAGCCGGACGGGGGCGTCGCGCAGGGCCGCCTCCGCGTCGCCACGTGCGTAGGTCCTGGGTTCGCCCGCCGCAGGGGCGTCGGTGAGGTCGGTGGCGGGCCGCTCGGCGTCGTAGCCGACCTTCACCAGGCTCGCCGCGTGCTGGGCGGCCTCCAGGGTGGTCGCCACGACGACGGCGACCGGCTGGCCGTGGAAGCGGACCTGGTTGTCCTGGAAGACGCGCAGCCGCTCACCCGGAAGGTTGAGCGAGCCCGGATTGGGCCCGTACGGCAGCTCGGGGGCGTTGCGGTGGTGGATCACCCTCAGTACGCCGGGCTGGGCTTCGGCGGCCCGGGTGTCGATGCCGGTGATCCGACCGAGAGCAACACTGCTGTCGACCACGACGGCGTGCACCACCCCGTCGGGCTCGTGATCGGCGGCGTACTTCGCCTGCCCTGTCACCTTGAGTCGTCCGTCCACGCGGGAGAGCGGTGCGCCTACGGCTGCCTGCGGCTGGGGGCTCATGCGTTGTCTCCTACGATGCGCAGCTGGCGTTCGACCGTTCGCTTGAGCAGCTCGACCTTGAAGCGGTTGTGGGCCAGCGGGCGTGCGCCGTCCGCGGCTGACGCGGCCGCCCGGGCCCAGAGTCGTTCCGAGGGGCGTTCGCCGATGAGGGCTCGCTCGACGGCCGGCAGCTTCCACGGCACCGTCCCCACGCCGCCGGCGGCCACCTTGGCCTCGCGGATCAGGCCGCCGCGGACGTGCAGGGCGACGGCGGCGGAGGTGAGGGCGAACTCGTAGGACTGGCGGTCCCGCACCTTCAGGTAGCCGGACTTCAGTGGGCGCGGGTAGGCCGGGATCTCCACGGCGGTGATCAACTCGCCGTTGTTCAGGGCCTGTTCGCGGCTCGGGGTGTGGTCGGGCTGGAGCAGGAAGTCGGCGAAGGGGACGGCGCGCTCCCCGTCCGGGCCGAGCAGATGCACCCGTGCGTCCAGAGCGGCGAAGGCGACGGCCACGTCGGAAGGGTGGGTGGCCACACAGTCCTCGGAGGTGCCCAGGATCGCGTGGGTGCGGTTGTACCCTTCGCGCGCGGCACAACCGGAGCCGGGCTCGCGCTTGTTGCAGTCGGCGGTCACGTCACGGAAGTACGTGCAGCGGGTGCGCTGCATGATGTTGCCGCCGATGGTCGCCATGTTCCGCAACTGTGCCGACGCGCTCAGCTCCAATGCCTGCGAGATGACCGGATACATGGTGCGCACCTTGCGATGGGCGGCGGCCTCGCTCATGGTCACCAACGCGCCGATGCGCAGGCCGCCGCGCTCGGTGACCGTGACCTCGTGCAACGGCAGTCCGCTGATGTCGACCAGGGTTTCGGGGCGTTCGACGGTCTCGCGCATCAGGTCGACCAGGGTGGTCCCGCCGGCGATGTAACGGCCGCCGCGCCGACCTGCCTCGAGAGCCTCGCGCGTGCTGGGCGCCTTGGTGAAGGAGAAGGGATACATCGGCACTCACTTCCGGCCCGAGGCCTGCTCGACCGCGCGCACGATCTTCACATAACACCCGCAGCGGCAGATGTTGCCGCTCATCCACTCCCGGATCTCCTCCGCGGAGCCGGTGTGGCCTTCCTGCATGCAGCCGACGCCGGACACGATCTGGCCCGGCGTGCAGTAGCCGCACTGGAACGCGTCCTGGTCGATGAACGCCTGCTGCAGCGGATGCAGTTGATCGCCCTTGGCCAGACCCTCGACGGTGGTGACCTCGGCGCCCTCCAGGCGCACCGCAAGGGTGAGGCAGGAGTTGATCCGGCGTCCGTCGACCAGAACCGTGCAAGCCCCGCAGGCACCGGCGTTGCAGCCCTTCTTCGAGCCGGTCAGGCCGAGGTGCTCACGCAGCAGGTCGAGCAGCGACGTGCGGTTGTCGACCGTGACGGTGTGCCGCTTGCCGTTGACGGTCAACGAGACGCGGCTGCCGGGCGAGGTCTCGACGGCAGCGGCCTCGTCGACGCCGAGCAGCGACGGACCTGCCGCCAGACCGCCCGCGGCGATGACACCGCCGGCCGCGGAGGTCGTTGCGATGAAGGTGCGACGCGACGGTGTGGACGGGGGTCGGGTGGGGGGAGACGCGGCTGACTCGGAAGTTTCGGTAGACATGCTCACTCTCTCGACACGAGGAAGGTGGGGGACTTGCTGATCGGCGTGAGCCCACGACGGAGGTTCACCGCTGCCCCTCATGGCATTTCGGCTTCCGCTCAGCCTGGTAGGTCAACCAGCCGTGTGGCAGGGCGTGTTGTGCCAGGGAATGGTGAGCCAGGGTGTGAGGGGGCCCCTCTCCCCACCTGTCCCACGGGGCACGGCACTGCAAGACTGGGTCGTTTGAGAACTGGGTTCAGCCCCGCGGAACGCCGACGACATTGCGGGCCACCGTCTCGTCGTAGTCGTCGGGGCGGAGATCCTCGCGCGCGGGTGCCTCGGCGCGAGCACCGGGTCCAGATCCAGTCATGGGTCGGGTTCGCCGAGGGCAAGAACAACCTCTTCACCAACCCGGTCCTGCATGAGCTCCTGGTAGTCGGCGCGCTGGATGAACGGGTGGGTCTCGATCTGGTTGACCGCCGGGGTGATCTCGTTGTTGATGATGAGGTCGAGGAGCCGGTCGGGGTAGAAGTTGGCGACGCCGATGGCCTTGGCCCGGCCCTCGCGGTGGAGGGCCTCCAAGGCGCGCCACTGGCCGTACACGTCGCCGTAGGGCTGGTGCATCAGGTACAGGTCGAGGTAGTCCAGGCCGAGCTTGGTCAGCGACGTCTCGAAGG
>NZ_JBEZLR010000141.1:0-20498 GCF_040652275.1 Streptomyces sp. NPDC048275 | reverse complement strand
CCTCCGCCTTGCAGCCGCACGCACCAGACCCCGCTCACCGGCGCCGACAAGGCATCGTCGATTCCCCGCGACCTGATCCAAACGACAGGCCCTAGGGCTGCCGCCCGGACCGGGGTTGAGTGTCGCCGCCCGCGCCGGGTGGGAAGGGCTTCTCCCACGCCGGGTGGGAAGGGCGCCTCCCGGGCCGGGCCTGAGGTCCGCTTCCCGGGAGGGGGGAAGACCGCCGCCCGGGTAGAGGCTGGGAGCCCCGCCGGGACCGTGTGAGAGCTCTGCCTGGGGCGGTACGGGAGTCCCGCCCGGGCGGGGTTGAGCTGCCCCCGGGCACGGGGTGGGAGCCCCGTAGAGCCGGCCCCCCCCGGGCACGGGGTGGAGCCCCGTAGAGCCCGCCCCCCCGGCACGGGGTGGGAGCCCCGTAGAGCCGGCCCCCCCCCGGGCACGGGGTGGAGCCCCGTAGAGCCGGCCCCCCCGGGCACGGGGTGGGAGCCCCGTAGGGCCCGCCCCCCCCGGCACGGGGTGGGAGCCCCGTAGAGCCGGCCCCCCCGGGCACGGGGTGGGAGCCCCGTAGGGCCCGCCCCCCCGGCACGGGGTGGGAGCCCCGTAGAGCCCGCCCCCCGGCACGGAGTGGGAGCCCCGTAGAGGCCGGCCCCCCGGGCACGGTGGGAGCCCCGCAGGGGCCGGTTGTGGGCCCTGTGGGGGCGGGGCCGGGGCGGGTCTCCGGTGGGCGTGGGGCTGAAGAGTTTCTGAGAAATCTCCGTGGGTCAGCCGCAGCAGCCTCCGCCGCAGCACCCGCCCCCGCCACCGCCACCGCCCGCGCGCGGCGCCTGCGCCGGGGCCGACGCCGAGCCGCCGACGGCGACCGCGACGGTCGACAGGAGTTTCACCGTGTCGTCGTGCCCGTCGGGGCAGGCCGCGGGGGCGGCGGAATCCGCCATGGGGCGGGACAGTTCGAACGTGTTGCCGCAGGTCCGGCAGCGGTACTCGTAGCGAGGCATGTCCACAGATTAGCTGGCACCCTCCCGCGACCACAGGGCTCCGCGGTCTTCTCGCGGTGTGGTGCCGCGGCCGAGGGCCGGACGCTCCGCCGGGTGCGGCGCCGCGATCCGGAGCCGGACGATCCCGCGGCCCCGGGCAGGCCGACTGGCTCCTCCGAGGGGCTCAGAGTGCCTCTGAGCCCCTCCCGATTGCCCCCTGATTGCCCTCCTGATCTTTTCTGTCTGGTTCCTGATCGAAGGGATTTCGATAGTCGCTGATAATTTATGAGAGCCGCGACGAGCCGCAAGGTCGGGGAGGGGGGCTCGCAGCCGCATTTATGCGGCCGCTGCATCTACCCGCGCGCGCAAATCCGAAGTGCGAAGTGCGGAGGGAGACGCAGTCGTGACCGAGGCATGGCATCGAACCGATGCCCCGTATCCCCTGAGCCGTCCACGCGCCGGAGCTCGCCGTGGCTAGAGGGGCGGACGACGACCGTCCGAACCGTCGCCGAGCCGAGCCGGAAGGGCCCGAGAGCGGTCGTACGGAGAACGAGGTTCCCGCCGAGCGGACCACCCAGCTCCGTATCCCCTTTCTCGCCGAGCGGACCACCCAGCTCCGTATTCCGTCTCCCGCCGAGGTTCCCGCCGAGGATCCCGTGGGGGCGGATCCGGAGGCGGAGAACCCCGCAGAACGCGCCAATCAGGGGGCCGGTTCAAGCCATCGTGGCTCCCGTCGCAAACCCGCTCAACCGTCCGCCCTGGCAGGAAAGTTCGCGCCCTTCGCCCGCCGTCTGCGCCCGCAGTACCCGCGACCCGGCCGCACCGGCTGGCGGCGCTGGGCGCCCTCCTGGCGGCAGTGGCTGGCGGCCTGGGGCCTGGCGCTGGGGCTGAGCGGCTCGCTGCTCGCGATCGCGTACGCCGCGACGGACATACCCGAGGACCTGAACACGTACGCCACCCAGCAGGACAACGTCTACTTCTGGTCGGACGGGACGCCCATGGCCCGTACCGGGTGGGTGCGGCGGCAGGCGATGCCGCTGAAGGACATACCCGAAGACGTCCGCTGGGCGGTGCTCGCGGCGGAGAACGAGAGCTTCTACTCCGACCCCGGCATCTCCCTCAGCGGCGTCACCCGCGCCCTGGTGCGCACCGTGGGCGAGGGGGACACCCAGGGCGGCTCCACCATCACCCAGCAGTACGTCAAGAACGTCTATCTGAACCAGGACCGTTCGGTGAGCCGCAAGTTCACCGAGGCGATGATCGCCCTCAAGCTCGACAACAAGATGAGCAAGGACAAGATCCTCGAGAGCTATCTCAACACCAGCTGGTTCGGCCGCGGAACCTACGGCCTCCAGCGGGCCGCCCAGGCCTACTACGGCAAGGACGTGAGCCGTCTCAACGCCAGCGAGGGCGCGTTCCTCGCCTCCCTGCTCAAGGGCGCGGGGCTCTACGACCCCATCCTGAGCAAGGCGAACCACCAGCGGGCGGTGGAGCGCTGGTCCTGGACCCTCGACCGCATGGTCGACATCGGCAAGCTGTCGCCGTCCGAGCGGGCCAAGTACAAGAAGTTCCCCGAGCCGCTCAAGCAGTCCCGGACCTACGACACCGGCAAGCAGAGCGACTACCTGGTGGAGCTGGCGACCCAGTACGCGAAGAAGGCCGCGAACATCTCGGACAAGGAGTTCGACCTGGGCGGCTACCAGATCTACACGACCTTCGACCGGAAACGGGAGACGGCGCTCACCGACACCGTGGCCAAGGCCCGTAAGAAGGCGCTGAAGGACGACCCCGCCAAGGCGAAGACCGCGCACTACGGGGCCGCCTCGGTGGCCACCGACGGCCGGATCCTCGCCGTGTACGGCGGACCCGACCACCGTACGCAGGGCTACAACGAGTCCAACGCCACCACCGTCCCGGCCGGCTCGGCGTTCCTGCCGTTCGTCTACGCCGCCGGGCTGCAGAACGGCGTCCACCTGACACGCGAGGGCGCGGCGACACCGGTCACCCCCGATTCCGTCTACGACGGGAACGACGGCGTGCCGGTCACCACGCCCGAGGGGCCCTACTGGGACCGCAGCGGCAAGAAGGTCGCCGCTCGCAACGACGGCGGCGAGTCGTACGGGCAGATCACCCTGCGCGAGGCGCTCGCCAAGTCCGTGAACACGCCGTTCATGCAGCTCGGCATGGACACGGGCCTGGACACGGTGCGGAAGACCGCCGAGGACGTCGGCCTGCTCCCGTCCAGCCTGGGGCCGCAGGTGCCCGCGCTGACCATGGGCAACTCCACGCCGAGCGCGATCCGGATGGCGAGTTCCTACGCCACGTTCGCCGCGGGCGGGACGCACACCGAGCCGTACTCCGTGCGACGTGTCACCCGCAACGGCCACGGGGTCGCCCTGGACACGCCCGACCCGAGCCGCGCGGTGCGAGCCGAGGTGGCCCGCCAGGTCACCGAAGCGCTCACGGACTCCTTCCGTGCCGCGCACCCCGACGCGGCCCCCGCCACGGCGCAGGTGTCCGGGAAGAGCGGCACCACGGAGAAGGACACCGCCGCCTGGTACACGGGGACGAACCGATCCGTGACGACCTCCGTCGTCGTCTACCGCATTGACCTGACCAAGAGCCTCGAACCGTTGCCGCTCAAGGGGATCTCCGGCACGCCCGCCGACGACGTCCCGTACGGCATCTGGTTCGGCGCCATGAGCCCGCTCGGCTGACCCCGATGGCCGAGTCCGCTCGGCAGACCCCGACGGCCGAGAGGCCGCCGCAAGCTCCTTCCACCCCCCTCGCAGAATGTGCCCCGTATGAACTCGAAGCACAGCCGTCGCCGCCGCGACCCCGCTCCTGGTTCCTCCCGCCCCGGTTCGTCCCGCCAGAGTTTCGCGGCCATGGCGGCCTTCCTCGTCGTCACGTCCACGGCCGCCACCTTCCTGGCCCTGAACGGCTCGGACAACACCGCACCGACCGCGTCCAGCGGCGGACGCTCCAGCAGCAGTGACGCCAACCCGAAGGCGTCGAAGGAACCCGCCTGGGACGGCAAGACCAAGATCATCGGGGATGGCTCCACGTCCTACACCGGGCCGCAGAAGGGCGAGTTGAAGCCCGTACCGCTCAAGCCCGGCGAGAAGCCGCCCCAGTTCGTCGTCTTCTCCTGGGACGGCGCTCTCGCGGGCGACGACGAACTCTTCACCCACTACCGGGAGCTGGCCAAGGAATACAACGCCCACATGACGTTCTTCCTGACCGGCATCTACGTGCTGCCCAAGGACAAGAAGAATCTCTACGACCCGCCGATGCACCCGCTGGGATCCGCGGCGATCAGCTACCCCACCGACGAGCACATCCGCACCACGCTGACGGAGCTCGGCGAGGCGTGGAAGGAGGGGAACGAGATCGGCTCGCACTTCAACGGCCACTTCTGCGGCGACAAGGGCGGCAGCGACTGGAGCACCGAGGAGTGGAAGACCGAAATCAAGGAGTTCTACTCCTTCCTGCAGAACTGGAAGACCAACACCGGCTACACCGACCTGCCCGCGCTGCCCTTCGACGCCGAGAAGGAGATCACGGGCGGGCGCGCGCCCTGCCTGGAGGGCCAGAAGAACCTGCTCCCCGCCATCAAGGACTTCGGCTGGCGCTACGACGCCAGCTCCGCGGGCGACTTCCAGATATGGCCCAGCAAGAAGGAGGGCGTCTGGGACTTCCCGCTGCAGATGCTCCCCTACGAGGACGGTGACTACCAAGCCCTGTCCATGGACTTCAACTTCCTCTACAACCAGTCCGAAGGCGAGACCGAGGGCGACCCGGCCATGTACCCCCAGTGGGAGCAGGAGACACTCGCCACCTACATGGCCGGCTTCAACCGGGTGTACTACGGCAGTCGGGCGCCCCTGTTCATCGGCAACCACTTCGAGAACTGGAACGGCGGCATCTACATGAAGTCCGTCGACCAGGTCATCAAGAATGTGTGCACCAAGAAGGGCGTTCGCTGTGTGTCCTTCCGTGAACTGGCCGACTGGCTCGACGTGCAGAAGCCCGAGACGCTGGAGCGACTGCGCGGCCTTGACCCGGCGCAGTCACCGGACTGGTCGACGGTGGTGAAGTAGCTGGTCGGGCGCCCGTCAACTTACCGGCCGGGCTGGGGGATTGCCTCCGGCTCGAGTCGAATCCCCCCGGAGTCATCACAGTTGGGGAGGGCATGTAAAGATGCCCCTCCCGGTGTCCGGCCGGGGATAAGGAGAATTCTCAGTGAGATCGAAGAAGTTGAGCCGCAGGTGCTCGACCGTGACGGCGGTCGCCCTCTCCGCCGTCCTGCTTCCCCTGTCCGCCGCCCACGCGGCCGGCACGCCGTCCCCGTCCTCCCTCAAGGTGAACAAGGCGACGACCGATGCCTTCGGCCGCATGGCGGACGCCGTGTTCACCGATCGTACGGCCGCCCTGCTCGTGGGGAGCCAGCCCTCCCGTACGGCACTGAAGTCGACGGGCGGCATACAGCTGTCCGCCGCGCTGGCGCGTACGGAGAACACCGCGCTGACCTCCCTGCGCGGCACCCGGTCCCGCCTGGCGGCGCTGGGCGAGGCCTACACCGCCGCCGACACCAAGGTCACCGTGGACAGGACCCGGGTGAGCGGCAAGCGGGCCACCGCCTGGGTCACCGAGACCACCACCCTCACGTACAAGAAGATACGTGGCGACGAGCCCGACACGACGGGCTTCGACGCCCACCACGTCCTGACCTTCACCGCCCAGTCGGACGGTACCTGGAAGCTGTCGGCCGAGCGCTCGACGGACCCCGGCACTCCGCAGGTCAACCAGCCCGTCAACACGGCGGGGCGGATGACCACGCTGGACATTTTCGACGCCCCCCAGGCAGCGACCACGTATCCCGCGCCCGCCAACCCCAAGAAGCTCACCGGTGGCGCGTACAACTACGCGGCGATGGCGACGTACGCCGAGAAGTACTGGAAGAACTACAACCCGGCCTACCGGAAGTTCAACTCGGTCGGCGGCGACTGCACCAACTTCGTGAGCCAGAGCCTGCTGGCTGGCGGCTGGCAGCCGATCAGCACCGTGACTCCGGAGGAGTACGACACCTGGTACTACGTCGCCAACGGCCAGTCCGACTCCTGGGCGGGCGTGAACGAGTGGTCCTGGTTCACCCAGACCGCCAAGCGCACCGCGCCGCTGGCGAACGTCTACCAGATGGACGTCGGTGACGTCCTGCAGGTGGACTTCAACAAGGACGGGTCCAAGGACCACACCATGATCACGTCGTACCGGAGCTCGAGCGGCATGCCGTATCTGACCTACCACGACGCCGACACCTACCGCCGGTCGGTGTCGAGCATCCTCGCGTCGTACCCGACCGCGGCGTACTACGCGTACCGCACCTGATCCCGCTATGACTCCGGCGGCTTAGGTGGCACGGCCCTGCGATCCTCCTGCGGGGCCGTTGCCGCGGGCTTGGCCGTGGGCTCGGCCGCGGACTTCGTCCCGGCCTCTGCTGCGGGCTCGGTCCCGGGCACTGCCTTGGGCTGTGCCTTGGGGGTTGTCGCCGCTGCCGTTATCGCTCCCGCCTTCGCCGCCGCTGTCGCCTCGGCCCGCAGCCGCTGCTCCCGCTCCACCAGCTCGGGATTGCGGGCCTTCCAGTACGGGTTGTCGTGCGGCAGCGCGGAGCCGACTCTTCCGTACATCCCGAAGACCATCAGCAGGAGGCCCACCACAAAGCTGAACAGCACGTTCTGGATGCGGAAGGCGAGGAAGTTGTAGCCGGTGTCCAGCAGCGCCAGATTCAGGAAACCGCTGAGGATGAAGAGGATGCCGAACACCATGTTGATGGTGGAGGCGGTGTTCCCGCCGATCACCATCCCCGCGAACAGGATCAGCCCGACGCAGATCGACAGCACGCTGAGGGTGCCGTTGGTGTTCAGAGCCGCGACCGTGTCCCCTCGCGTGTCGAAGAAGCCGACCTTGTTGATCAGGCCCAGGATGCCGAAGGCGAGCAGGACGAGGCCCATGAGGCCCGCGCCGACCCGGTAGACCTTGCTGAGCCGGTGATCGACGGGCAGATGCTCGTCGAGATCGATGTGTCGTCGGGGTCCTGGACGAAGTGTTTGCGTGGCCATGTCCGCCTCCCTCTGCAGCTAGCGGAGGCCGTACGTACAGTCCAGCATCCGCCCGAGGAGCTCGGTGCGCCAACGGGACGGACGGGGCTCTCCGACGGGCGGGGGGCCTCTCAGGTCGCCCCCGCGCCCCGCTCCTCGCGGATCTGTGTGACCACCCGGGTCACCGCCCCCCGCACCGCCTCCGTCTCGGTCAGGAAGTGCCAGTAGTCGGGGTGGCGGCCCTCCAGCGCGGCGATGGCACGGTCGAGACGGGCGACGGAGTCGTCCAGTGGGCGGGCATGCCGAGGGTCGGGGGTGTTGCGGCCCGCCATGGCCAGGCGCTGGGCGTCACGGATGGCGAACCGGGTGCGGTCGATCTCCGCTTGCGGGTTTTTGGCCACGGCGTTCAGCCGCCGCAGCCGCTCGCCGGCCGCCGACACGGCCTCATCGGTGTTGTTCAGCAGCGCCCGCACGGTGGACAGCCGCGAGGTCGCGTCCGGCCAGCGCTGGGCGTCACGAGCGGCCTGCGCCTCCTTCAGCTTCAGCTCGGCCTGCCGTACGTTCTCCACGGCCTGCTCCGGTACCTGCTGGAGGTCCTGCCAGCAGGCGGCCGTGAACCGGCGCCGTAGCTCGCTCAGCACCGGCTCCACCTGCCCGGAGCGGGTGGTGAGCGCCTCGGCGCGGGTGCGCAGCGAGACGAGCCGATGGTCGATCTCGGCGGCCTTCTCCGGCAGCCGCTCGGCCTCCGCGCGCATCGCCCCGGCCTCCCGCGAGACCCGCTCCGCGCGCTCCAGCGTCTCCGGCACGCCGTGCTGCCCGGCCCCTTGGTTCAGCTTGGTCAGCTCCGGCCCGAGGGCGGCGAGCCGGGCGGCGAGATCATCGGCCTGGAGCCCGGACCGGCGTACCGAGTCCAGGGCGTTCGAGGCGGCGAGGAGGTCCTGCCGGGCGCGCTCGACGGCCGGGGCGAGCCGGGCGAGCTGCGTCTCGGCCTTGCCGAGCAACGGCCCGAGCCCCTGCTCGAACCGCTCCAGCTCCCCCTTCACCCGCCCCAGCTCGTCCTTGGCGGCGGTGAGTTCGCTGCGGGCGCGCGCTGCGGCCGACGCCTCCAGTTCGTCCCGGTCGAGGTCGTGGGCGTCGACGGCTTCGATGTACTTCTGACTGGCCTCGTCGATGCGCCGCCCCAGCGCGTGGAAGTCGGAGACGGCGCGGCGGGCGGCGGGGGTGTCGTCGACCGCCTTGATCGTCTCGATCGAGATCCGCAGATCGCGCTGGGCGCTGTCCAGTTCGTAGAAGGCGGCCGCGGCGGCGTCCTTCGCGGCCTGCGCCTCCGCCCGCTGGCTCTCGGAGCGCCCGCCGAACCACCGCCGGGTTCCGCCACCGGCGAAGGCGGCGGGCAGCGCGAGGGCGGCGAGGACGGGCAACGCCATGAGGGTGATCACGTCACGGGCGACATGGGGGATGGCGGCATGGGGGATCGTCGAAGGACGACGATGCGCTGGACGATGGTTTGCTTGCTGTGCGCATGGCACAAACGGCGAGTACGGCTGCGAAGGTGTCGCCGTCACATCCCTCTCCCGTGCTGTCATCCGCCCTGCCCGGTGTCATTCTCCCACCGGTTAAGGACGAACACACGGGCCGGTTAGTTCGCGGTTCGTACTGTGATCTTCCCGTCGCCGGTGCGCGCGGACACCACATGAGTGCTGTGGTCGTCCCTCGGCACGGACACCTGCGCCGATCCGTCACGGCTCTCGGCCATGACGCGCTCCGTATCGCCTCCGCTCACCGCATACAGGTTTGCGAGGCATCCCCCCGGGCAATGTAGGCTGTCGACTCGTCCTGGGCGCGTAGCTCAGCGGTAGAGCGCCGCCCTTACAAGGCGGATGTCGGCGGTTCGAAACCGTCCGCGCCCACCACTCCTAGGACATGAGAAAGGCCCAGATCAGCGGGTGGGTACCCGGAGATCTGGGCCTTGATCTTTCTCGGCGGCGTCCTAGGCTAGCTAGGTGCCTTGAGCGCTTCCGCCATGTTCGCGCACCGCGATCCGAGCCAGCTTCGTCAGCATCATGCCGTTGCGGACCGTGACGAGGTAATCCACGGGGAGTCCGTGCATCCGGGTGCCGGGGCCCCGGAGGGGGTGCCAGTCGAGGATGAACAGGGTGTCCTCGCCCCAGGGGATCAAGTTCATGGCGATGCGGGCTGCGCCGAAGGGATCTGCCTTCGCTTCCAGCTCCAGGCGGCGGTGCGGTTCGCAGATGCGGACGACGCAGGTGTCGTCGAGCGTCAGGGGGCCGGCGCCGACTCGGACTTTCAGGCGGGCTCCTGCTGCTGGCCAGTGCGGGTCCGCCTCAAGGACCTGCTGGGTTCCTGTCACCCACTCCCCGTAGCGGTGGCCATCCGACAGCAGGCGCCAGACCTCGGCGGGCGAGCTCAGGATCAGACGGCGGTTCCGGGCCACGCTCATCACGCTCCTGGAGGATGGGGACACGGGAGGCGTCACCGGTCATGGCGTTCCCCGGGAGGCTTGGTCTCCAGCCTCATGCCGACGCACCCCGTGCGCAGTCCGACAGGTCCAGACGGGCGGCTCGGCCTGCCCTCGGCGTCATCGTTCGTCGCGCGGGTGAGCACGGCGCTGGACGTTGTCCGGGCGGTGTTCGCCGACCTTGGGATCGGAATGGATGACCTGACGCGGGAGACGTACACGGGTGCGGTCGCGGCGCGGCGGGGCTGATCCGAGGAGCGCGCTGTCGGGGCCCGCCCCTCCGTCGCCGAGGGCGGTGAAGCGCGGGTAGTCCGTCAGACGGCTCGTCTTTATGACGGGTGTTCAGGTGAGAGGACTTCGTGGGTGTGCTTCAGTCTCGCGCGCGCTTCGACCGTCTCCGCAGGTGCGACCTCCGACCAGAAGCGGTGGCAGGTCACGAAGACGGCGAGTTCACGCTCCCGCTGTCGGAGCTTTTCCACCTCGGCCTGCTCGTCGGCGGTCCAGCCGGGGGAGGCAGGGCGTTCCACCTTGCGCCAGCCGCCCGTGTCGCTGAAGCCGTCCAGGGGTTCTACCGACCAGGGGAGTCGTTTCAGCAGGGCCAGGAGCTCGGCCCGGACCTGATGCAGCTCCTCCTGACCGGCCAGGAGGTCACTCGGGAAGTCATAGGTCGCAGCCACGCCGCAATGGTACGCCTGTTCGAATTTGAGGTGCGAGTTCCTTCGGAGACTTCACACGAACGGGGTGGGGGCTGCGGGCCGCCCGCGAAAACGCTCGGCCGGCCGCACTGGTCGCGGTGGCGGCCCCGCCGGGCCGGGCGAGTTGAGCAGCTCAGACTGCACAGCTTTAGCTGGACAGTCTGGACTGAAGAATTTAGCCTGGGCGGATGAACGAGGGCGACCACGACGACAACACCGACGGCGTCTCCGGATCCGCCGCTCGTGCGGCGATGGATCTGCGGGTGGCGTTCAGCCGGTTGCAGCGGAGGATCAGGGAAGTCGCCGGGACCGCGACGGACCTCACGCCGTCGCAGGTCTCCGTGCTCACGCTGCTGAGCAAGAGTGGGGCCGCCACGGCCAGTGGGCTGGCGGCCACCGAGGGGGTTCGGCCGCAGTCCATGGCCGCCACGCTCGCAGCGCTCGAGCAGCACGGGCTGATCCAGCGCAACCCGGACCCCGGGGACGGCCGACGGCAGCTCGTCACGCTGACCGACACCGGTCGTGAGCGCGTCGAGGGCACCCGGCAGGCCCGCGAGGAGTGGCTGGCCCGGGCCTTCCAGGACCACTGCACCGAGGCCGAGCGGCAGACCGTCATCGAAGCGATGGCCGTACTGGAGCGCCTCACCCGGCCGACGACGTGATCAACGACGCGATGACCGCCCCCGCCCCCGCCGACGCCTTCGACCGGCGGCCTGCACGACCTGGTCCTCTTCACGCACACCGGAGCCCTGCCGGACCGATGCCTGCGCACCTCCGCACCCTCACACTCCGCAACCCTGGAAAGGCCTGACCATGGCTACCACCACGCTCGACCCGCGCACCGCGCTCGTCCTCATCGACCTGCAGCAGGGCATCGTCGGGAACCCGCACCTCGCCCCGTATGCCGCCGCCGACGTCGTGGCGCGCGCGGGCCGGCTCGCCGACGCCTTCCGTGGGCACGGCCTTCCGGTCGTCCTCGTACGCGTCACCGCGGCCGCGGACGGAGCGGACGCCGTGCGCGGCCGCATCGATGGCCCCAGCCGCTCCCGTACCTGGCCGGAGGGCTGGGACGTCATCGTCGACGAGCTGGCCGGGCACCCCGAGGACATCACCGTGACCAAGCGGAACTGGGGCGCCTTCTACGGCACCGACCTCGACCTTCAGCTGCGCCGTCGCGGGATCACCCAGATCGTGCTGGCCGGCATCGCCACCAGCATCGGCGTGGAGTCCAGCGCCCGCGCCGCCCACGAGCACGGCTACCACGTCACCCTGGCCACCGATGCCATGTCCGACATCGACATCGACACCCACCGCAACAGCGTCGAGCGGATCTTCCCCCGCCTCGGTGAGACCGGCACGACGGACGAGATCGTGGAGCTGCTGGCCAAGACCCACGGGTGAGCGGAGAACCACCCGTCACCCGTGGGCCCAGACCTGGGCCCGGGTCAGCGACCGGCCCGGCCCGCCAGCTCCCGCACCAGCTCACCCGCGACCGGCACGGCCACCCCGTGCCGGTCCGCGGCCCGTAGCAACGCGCCGCCGATCGCGTCCAGTTCGAGTGTGCGGCCGGCCTCCGCGTCGCGCTGCATGGAGGACTTCGTCGCGGGCGGGAAGGCGTCGTAGCGGGCGAGGGCGGCCGCCGGGTCGGCGGGGGCGCCGCTCGCGCTGCTGACGGCCGCTGTCTCCTCGACCAAGGCCGTCAACTCCTCGCGGTGGAGCGTGCGGATGTCGCCGAGCGGCAGCCCGTAGCAGGTGGTGAGCAGCGCGAACGGCGCGAGGAACGACATCTTCGCCCACAGCGTCGCCGCCTCGTCGTCCTTGACCTGGACGCCGACACCGGTCGGCTCCAGCGCCCCGGCGAGCGCGTCGAGCCGTTCGCGCGGGACCGTGTCGCCGGTCAGGTCGACCTCCGCGAAGGGGCTGCCGTGTTCGATCACGCCGGGGGCGGTACGGGTCGACTCGACGCGGATGACGGCCGGTGCCACACGGTCCGGGCGGTAGCGGGCGCGGAGAGTCGCCGGGTGTTCGATTCCGTTCAGGAACGGTACGAGCAGGCCGTCGCCCAGCGCCTGCGGCGGTACGCGGTCCAGGGCCGCGTCGAGCACCGTGTGCTTGACCGCGACCAGGCAGGCGTCGACCGGTTCGCGCAGCTCCGTGTCCGCCTCGACCGCAGCGGAGAAGTCCCCGAACCGGCCGCTGCGGACGCGGATACCGTCCGCCCGCAACGCCTTCGCGGTCTCGTCCCCGGCCAGGCAGATCACCCGGTGCCCGGCACGGGACAACAGTGCGGCGAGCAGGCCGCCGACGCCGCCCGGGCCCAGTACCGCGACCGTGAGCCGGCCGTCCAGTCCGTCCTTCGTCATGGCTGTGCGATTCCTCTCGTCGGTCGGCCCCAAACGGTGGCCGCCTCGATGTCGATCATCTCAGCAAACGGTGGAAGAACAGGGGGATTTTGGGGCCATGTCCGCGGCCCACGCGCGAGACTGGACGTATGTGCCGCAGCATCAAGACGCTCCGTCCGCCCGTGCTCCCCGAAGAGGCCACTGAGGAGGAGATCCGCGCCGCCGCCCTCCAGTACGTCCGCAAGGTGTCCGGTTTCCGCGCCCCGGCCGCTCACAACCGTGAGGTGTTCGACCACGCGGTCGAGGCGATCGCGGCAGCCACGGCCGAGCTCCTCGGGGGCCTGGAGGTACGCGGGGCGGCGACCCAGCGCGCCGGATAGCGCCGGATACTTCAGACGGCGCCGCTGCCCGGCTCCTGCGGAACCGGAACCGGGCGCCGCATCAGATACGCCGCGCCCGCGCCCGCGCCGAAAAGCGCCAGGAACGAGACGCCGGTGGCGAGCCAGGTCGCACCCAGCCACTGGCCGCCGAAGTAGCCGAGGGCGACGCTGTACACGGCCCAGGCCAGGCCCGCCACGATGGACCAGGGCAGGAACTCGCGGACACGGCGGTGCGCCGCGCCGGCGCCGAGCGAGACGACCGAGCGTCCGGCGGGCGCGAAACGGGCGAGGACGACCAGGGCGCCACCGGCACCGCCGCCGCGGGCGAGGACCGCGCCGAGACGTTCCTGCGCGCTGCTGAGCCGGCGGGAGCGGGCTATCGCACGGTCCAGACGTTCGCCGCCGCGCCAGGCCAGCCGGAACGCCACCAGATCGCCCAGGACCGAGGCGGTCGCCGCGGAGAGCGTGAGTGCCATGATGTCGGGCACCGCGTGCGGGACGGCCCCGGCGGAGCCCGCCGCCGCGGCCGTGGCCGCCGCGATGACCAGGACGCCGCTCGGCAGCACCGGCAGGAAGACATCCAGAACGACCGAGACGGCCACCGCCGCGTAGATCCAGGGGCTGCCCGTCAGCGCCCCCACACTCTCCAACACCGCAAACTCCCCTGTACTCCCCCGTGGCACGACCTCGCCGCTACGTCGCGGGGGAGCGGCAGGGCGGCCTGTGACAGCCCTACAGCGTACGCGGCGGGTGTGACAGGAGCTTCACGGGGGCCGCATGAGTTCATTACTGCGCGTGCACATGGCGGGGAGCGCACGGAGCCCGCCTCCCGGTGGGAGGGGCGGAACCGAGTGAGCCATAAACGTCAGGGGAGGAACCTAATCAATGCTTGCAAATTCAACATTTAGCCATGAGTTGGATTCCGTCGGGGGTTCCGTTCGCGGCATCGCCGCACGTAGGGCCGCCCGCGCCACCGCGTCGGCGTCCGAAAGCGTGACCGAATCCACACCTGGTCTGGCTCCGGCCGCGGTCACCCAGTGCACGCCCTCCGTGGGGACGCCGAAGGCGAACCGCCGTGCGTGCGGGAGACCTTGACGGTCGATCAGACGGTACGGACGGGGTGTTACGTCCAGCCCTCCGGTTTCGTAACCGTCGATGGTGTGCGGGCGGCACCGGCCCGCACTCAGCAGCCGGGCGAGGAGTTCGTCCGCGGTCCGTCGGAGGTCCGGTTCGGGCAGCCGCGCTTCTATGAGGGTCGTCACGTGTACGGCCGAGCCCGGTATCCCGGGGGAGCGCGCGACCCACGCCCCGTCCTCGGGCCGCACCTCCAGCCCCGGGCCCAGGACGTCCAGGACGCCCGCTTCGATCAGCGCGGCCATCTCCTCGACGCGTCGACGCGGCGGGCCGATGGAGAGGAAGGCGTTGAGCGGTGTGTACCAGCGGTCCAGGTGCTCCCGGCGGGAGGCGCCGGTCAGGCCGCTGTGGTCGACGATCCGCCGCAGCTCGTTGCGCAGGTCGCGCAGCACGTCGAGGGCGGCCTTCAGGGGTCCCTCGACGTTCCCGAGCGCGGCGTGCGCGGCGTCCTCGCGCAGATGGGCGAGCAGCCAGCCGCGCCAGGCGTCAGGGTCGGCGAAGGTGTGTCCGGCGTACGGGCGCGAAAGGCGGTCCCAGGACCAGCGGTCGGCGGGCGCGATGCCGAACTCGTCCAACACGTCGGGCTCTTGGGGGCTTCGGTGCGGGACGGCGAGGAAGCGGTCCCTGAAGGCCGGGCCGCCCCGCGTCTGCCCCAACAACCCCTCGTAATAGACCGTTTCCACCTCCTTGGCGACCAAGGGCCATATCTCGCGCAGGAAGTCCGGTGCGTCGCCGGAGTCCGCGCGCTTGCGGAAGCGCGAGATCGCCTCGTCGGTGAGGGTGAGTGGGGTGTGGCGGCCGTACGGGCCCTTCGCGTTGTCGCCGCGGGCCTGGTACGGGATGCCGCGTCGCGAACCGGCGTACAGACGGGGTTCGTTGCCCGAGGGCAGATAGCGAAGGCCGTCCGCGGTACGGGTGAAGTGGCCGCCGCGGCCCGTCGTCAACAGGGCCATGTGGTCGAAGAAGTTGAGGCCCAGGCCGCGCAGCAGGACCGGTTCGCCGGGGGTGAGGACGGAGAGGTCGACGTCGGCCGGGTTGGCGGGTGGTATGTGGCGCAGGCCGTGCCGTTCGGCGTGGGCGGTGAGGCGCTGTTGAGCGGGGTCCGCGAGCACCGGGAGGTGGCCCTGTGCGAGGACCACGGCGGCGAGGCCCGACAGGGTGCGGCCGGAGGAGAGGGTGAGGGTCTGGTGGCCGTCGGGCGCGTCGTCGAGCCCTGTCGCGCGGGCCGCGTGCACCTCGACGCGCACCTCGGCCGGTGCACCGCGCACCACCTCGCCGAAGACCCACTCCAGGTAACGGCCGTACTGGGCGCGGGTCGGATAGTCGTCGGGGCCCAGCTCGCCCGCCGCCCAGGCATGCAGGCTCGGTCCCGGACATATCGGCCCCGAGCAGTCCACGCTCTCGTCGGTGAACAGGGTCACCTGCGAGGCCACCGTGTTCATCAGCAGGTGCGGCGACTGCGCGGTGCGCCAGACGCGGCCGGGGCCGGGCGGCGACGGGTCGACGACATGCACCGTCAGCCGTGTCCCGGGCGGGAGGAGTTCCGGCGCGGAGGCACACAGGCGTTCCAGGACGCTGGTGCCGCGCGGTCCGGCGCCGACCAGGGCGACGGAGGCCTCGGCCGGTTCGCCGGGCTCGGCGTTCGCTGCGGATTCCACGGTCGGTGCGGACAAGGGTGTGACTCCCGGGCATGTGGGGCGCATGGCGGCGAACCGCCCGCCGGAAGCGGACGGTCCGCCTCATCATGCCGTCGGGAAGAACGGGAGCCGAGTGCCGGGCGCGAGGATCGCCACCCGTTGTGGGATGGGTCACGGGCATCACGGGCGACGCGCGCGATAACCACGTACACCGGATACACCGGATACGTCGCCCACCGAATACGCCGTATACAAGCGGCTGTTACGGACGACGGTCACGGACTGAGCGTGTACTCCGTGACCGTCCTCAGGCGGGCGACCCCGTCCTTCTCCACCCGTGCCTGCTCCAGCCGCAGCCCCGCCGAACGCCCTTGCAGTGTCAGTGTCATGACCTGGTTGCCGAACCAAGGTCCGCCCGTTCTGCGCCAGTCGAGGGGTGGGCGCGCATAGTCGCCGTGCCAGGCGAACCGGTGCCCGAGCGCCCGGCCCACCGCGCTCCACCCGAAGCGGAAGCCGAGTCGTATCGACAGGGGGATGGAGTTGTGGACGGGGGAGCAGGTCAGTTGCAGGACGCGGGCGTCGGGACCGGGCACGCCCTCGGGCCACGTGGGCTCCGCGACGTACGCGTGGTGGACGTCCCCGGACAGCACGGCCACGGTGGCCGGCGCACCGGGCCCCGAACCCGCCTCGGCGATCAGATCCGCCAGCGCGTCGAAGGACGCGGGGAACGCCGCCCAGTGCTCCAGGTCGGCCCGGCGGCGCAGTTTCTCCCCGAACCGCGCCCAGCGCTCGCCCCGGTCGCCCCGGCACAGGGCCGCGTTCCACGCCTCGGCGTCGTGCACGAGGTGGGGGAGCAGCCAGGGCAGCGAGGTGCCGATCAGGAGATGGTCGTACGAGCCCGGCCTGTCCAGTGCCTGATCCCGCAGCCACTGGGCCTCGCCCGGGTCCAGCATCGCCCGGTTCTTCTCGTCCAGGACCCGGGCCGCCCGGGTGTCCACCATCAGGACGCGCACGCGGCCGAAGTCGCGGCGGTAGCTCCAGCGGACCGAGGACGGGTCGGCGTCGGACTGTGCGGCGAAGGCGCGGAGCACGTCCGTGCCGTCGGGGGTCTCGCGGACGGCGGCGTACAAGGGGTCGTCGGCCAGTTCGCGCGGCGAGAGGTTGCCGAGGTGCTGGTGGACCCAGTACGACATCAGGCCGCTCAGCAGCCGCTCGCGCCACCACACCGTGGCCCGCATGTCGGCGAGCCAGGCCGTGCTGGTGTTCCAGTCGTCGATGACGTCGTGGTCGTCGAAGATCATGCAGCTGGGGACGGTGGACAGCAGCCAGCGGATCTCGGGGTCGAGCCAGGATTCGTAGTAGAGGCGGGTGTACTCCTCGTAGTCCGCGACCTGGTGGCCCGGGGGGTCCGCGAGGCCGCGACGGGCGGCGATCCATGCGCGCGTGGCGTCGGACACCTCGTCCGCGTACACCTGGTCGCCCAGCAGGAGAAGGACGTCGGGGCGTTCGCCGTCCGGGGCCCCGGCGATGCGGGCCGCCAGGGTGTCGAGCGCGTCCGGGCCCACCGGGTCCTTCTCGCCCGCGGGCGGCGCGGCCCAGCGGCAGGAGCCGAAGGCGATCCGGACGGGGTCCTCGGCGCCCGGGGTGCGGACGACCGAGGGCGGGAAGGGTGAGTCGGGCGGCGGCCAGACGGTGGTGCCGTCCAGCAGCACCTCGTACGCGGAGGTCGTGCCCGGGGTCAGTCCGCTCACCGGCACCAACGCGTAGTGGTGCCCGGCGACTTGGAAGGTGGGGGCCTCGCCCCGGGTGCCGTCGGCGCAGCGCACCTCGGCGGTGCACGGACGGCTCGCCTCGACCCAGAAGGTCGCGGACGAGCCGTCGACGTACCTCAACAGCGGTCCCAGGCGCAGCTCCGCCATGGTGATCACCCTCCTCCGTCGCCCCGTACGGTACGGAACGACGGAGGGGAGCGGGGAGGTTCCGGCGGGAGCGGGTGAATCAGCAGCCGGAGAGGTAGCTCGTCAGCGCGCTCCGCTCGGCGGAGTCGACCGTGAGGTTGTAGTAGTACTTCACCTGCACCCAGGCGCGGACGTAGGTGCACCGGTAGGAGGTGACCGACGGCATCCACTCGGCCGGGTCCTGGTCGCTCTTCGACTGGTTCACGTTGTCCGTGACGGCGATGAGCTGCGGGCGGGTCAGGTCGTTGGCGAAGTTCTGGCGCTGGGTGCTGGTCCAGTTGTCGGCGCCGGAGTCCCAGGCCTCGGCCAGCGGCACGAGGTGGTCGATGTCCAGGTCGGAGGCGGCGGTCCAGGTCGCGCCGTCGTACGGGGAGTACCAGCTGCCGCTGGTGGAGGCGCAGGCGGAGTCGGTGACGACGTTCGAACCGTCCCGCTTGAGGACCGTCTCACGGGTGTTGCAGGTGCCGGAGATGGTGATCCAGTGGTTGAAGAGGTCGCGGTCGTAGCCGGTGCGGTCCTCGGTCGCGGTGGTGAGCGAGGCGAGGTAGGTGCGGGCGGTGGCGGCGCTCACCGGGGTGGGGAGGGCGGCGGAGGCGGTCGGGCCGTTGAATATCCCGACCATGGCTATCAGACCGGTGAAGGCTGCGAGTATGCTCAGCCGTCGACGCGCGTAGACCTTGGTCAGCATGCGAACTCCCTTGGAGTGGGGGGACTTTGGGGTGTGAGCGAGCTCATGCTTGCGGTGGCGCATTTCCGGAAGGTGTGGGTCAGGTAAGAAGCTAATGACGCGAACATGACACGACAAGGTTTATGACGTAACGGTTCTTCGGTGCGTGGTCGGCCGGTGGTCGGCCGATGGTCGGTAGGTGGTCGGGACCAAGGTCTCGGGGCCAATGGCCCTCCCCGCCTTGTCCGGGCATCCCGTACGATGGATGGCGCAGAAGGGGAGTAGCTCTTCGCCGGACCGTCGACATACTGCTCAGCTCGTCTGAGCCGGCGCCCGGAGGCAGACCTCGATCAGGGCCCACGGGGCCTTGAGGTCGGCCAGCGAGACCTTCGGTAAAGCAGTGCACTGCCCGTGCGTTCTCGTGCGGGTGGCGATGTGTGCTGCCGTGCCGAGGTGTCGCGTCGCAGTCACAGCACTCTCGGTGGGGCGGCCCCGACCGATTGAGGAATTTTGATCAGCTTCAGCGTGATGGCGCTCGTCTTCGGCGTCGTTTTCCTTGCCGAACTGCCCGACAAGACCGCCCTCGCGGGGCTTGTCCTCGGCACGCGTTACCGCGCCTCGTACGTCTTCGCGGGCGTCGCCGCCGCCTTTCTCGTCCATGTCACGCTCGCCGTCGCGGCGGGCAGTGTGCTGACCCTGCTGCCCCAGCAGATCGTGCACGCGCTGACGGGCGTGCTCTTCCTCGCCGGAGCCGCGGTGCTGCTCCTGAAGAAGGACGAGGACGAGGAGGAGATCCGCAAGCCCGCGAACCAGAGCTTCTGGAAGGCCTCGGGGGCGGGCTTCATGCTCATCCTGGTCGCCGAGTTCGGCGATCTCACCCAGATCATGACGGCGAACCTCGCGGCCCGCTACGACGACCCGCTCTCCGTCGGTCTCGGCGCGGTCCTCGCGCTCTGGGCGGTGGCCGGACTCGGCATCGTCGGCGGAAAGGCACTGATGAAGCGGGTGCCGCTGGCGCTCATCACCAAGGTCGCGGCGGTCTTGATGCTGGGGCTCGGCGTGTGGAGCCTGTACGAGGCGGTGGCGGGCTGAGTGGCCCGCGCCGTTGGCCGTCGGGTGAAGGTGTCAGCCGGAGGCGGTGGCGCCAGGGCCCTTTGTTTTGTATGGTAGAGAAACAAAGTGGCTCCCGCTCGCACTCCCTGACCGGCGGGCGGGGCCGCCTTGTTTCCGGGGGGACCCGGCGCCGATCCGACGGACACGCCCCTGGAGCATGGGACACCCCCGGGCCGTGGGACATCCCCCGGCCCTTCCCCGCGCCCTGGAGCCTGCCGATGACGGCCACCACCGTTCTGACCGCCCGCGCCCTCCTGCTCGACATGGACGGCACCCTCGTCAACTCGGACGCCGTCGTCGAGCGCTGCTGGCGAGGCTGGGCCGACCGGCACGGGCTGGACGGGGACGAGGTCATGAAGGTCGTCCACGGCCGCCAGGGGTACGCCTCGATGGCGATGCTGCTGCCGAACCGGCCCATGGAGCAGAACCACGCGGACAACGTCCGCATGCTCGCCGAGGAGACCGCCGACATGGACGGCGTCGTCGCGATCCCGGGCGCCCCGGAGTTCCTGGCCTCCCTCGCCGGGCTGCCGCACGCGCTGGTGACCTCCGCGGACGTGGACCTCTCCAGCGCCCGAATGGCCGCCGCCGGCCTCGAACTGCCCGACGTACGCGTCACCGCCGAGTCCGTCGGGGCGAGCAAGCCCGATCCCGAGGGCTTCCTGAAGGGCGCCGCAGAACTGGGTGTCGCGCCCGAGGACTGTGTCGTCTTCGAGGACTCCGGCGCGGGCATCTCGGCCGGCCGGGCCGCCGGGATGCGGGTCGTCGGGGTCGGTCCCCGCGCGGGCTTCCACCGCCCGGACGTCGTCGTCCGCGACCTGACGCAGGTGCGGGTCGAGGCTGCGGCGGACGGGTCGATACGGCTGCACATCGGCTAGGGCCTGTCCGGCGGATCATGCCGCAGACGCGGGGCCTGGCACGCCCACCTGCGGCGTTGTCGTCGGTTGCCGACGCTCCGCGTCGACGCCCTCCTCCGCCTTGCAGTTGGACGCACCAGACCCCGCTCACCAGCGTTTATAGG